>CALBET010000062.1 GCA_937888665.1 uncultured Acidobacteriota bacterium | reverse complement strand
CACCGCCTGAATCTGGCGGCCATCGACGGTGATGTCGACCAGAATCGGCGGGCACGGCACGTCGTAGTCCCAGATCGGGTGGTGCACGAACTGAAAATGCCAGCGACGCTCGCCGGTCTCGACGTCCACCGCCACCAGGCTCTCACCGAAGAGGTTGTCGCCGGGTCGATGCCCGCCGTAGTAGTCGCCGGTGGGAATCTCCACGGGAAGATAGGCCAGCCCCAGCTCGGGGTCCACCGTCATATTGGTCCAGACGCCGGTGTTGCCGGTGTAGACCGCCGAGTCGCTCAACCAGGTGTCGCGCCCGTATTCCCCAGCCGTGGGAATCGTGTGAAAGATCCAGCGTCGTTCGCCCGTTCGGACGTCAAACCCGCGGATGTAGCCCTTCACGTTCTCGCGGCTTGGCGGGGCGCTGCCCGCGCGGTGCGCGGCCCCGACAATGACGACGTCGCGGGCAACCGTCGGGGCGCCGTTCCACCCGATTTCACCCGACAGCGGGTCGATGATCTGATCGTTGTGCAGCTTGAGGTCGACGATACCGTCGACCCCGAACGTCGGCACCGGCCGACCGGTCCTGGCGTCGAGCGCCACGAGCTGATAGCCGATGGTCACGACATAAATGCGCGCGTCGCCCTCCCCGTCGGTCCAGTAGCCGACCCCGCGCCCCGACATACGGCGAATGGCGTTGCCCGCCCGCTCGCCCTCATCGATGCGATACAGCCACAACAACTCGCCCGTGGCCCCGTCAAGGGCCACCACGTCGCGGCGGCTGCCCGCGGTCGCGTACAGGACCCCGTCGACCATGAGCGGCGTGGTCTGGTAGTTGAAGTCGGGGGATGGCCCGAAGTTCACGGGGCTAAATCGCCACGCCACCTCGAGGTCGCTGAAGTTGTCGCCGTCAATCTGGTCGAGCGCGGCATAGCGCGTGCTGCCCAGATCGCCGCCATAGGTCCGCCACTGGCCATCGACCGCGCCGGTCTGGGCCGACACCACGGTGCCCCCGCCCGAGAGGGCCAGCACGACGGACACCGACCAGCCGACTCGACCCATCATTCGTCTCATTCCTCGTCCCCCATCCCGGTGCGCGATCGAATGCGAGCAGTCTCGCACAGTCGGTCTCCGGCGCCAACCGGGTCCAGGCGACGGTTTACGGCGGGAGGAGCTTCGTGGTTGAATCCGTGGATGCATCGGTCGCAGCGGAACGCCTCAGGAGCATGGACATGGGCCCCAGTGAGTAAGCGTGCCAGCCGTCCGGGTGGCGCCGCAGCGTCGGTCACGAGCCGGGTCACCACGGCCGGCTTCTCCGTGATTGTCCCGGTCGTCATCATCGCCGCGGTCGGCGCGGTCGGCGCGGTCCTCTCGGTCGTCCCGGTCACCGCGGTCAACACCGCTGGCGCCGCCGTCCCCGAGACGACGCTCCTCTCGAGCGCCTCTCTCCAGACGGGGTCGGTCTGGGATGGCGCGTATACGGAGGCCCAGGCGCGACGCGGCGAGCCGCTGTACGAGGCGTCATGCGCCGAGTGCCACGGGTCGGACCTGAACGGGCTCGAGATGGCACCAGGCCTGCTGGGAAGCGAATTCGCCTGGAACTGGAATGGGCTCACGCTCGGCGATCTCTTCGAGCGCGTGCGGGTGTCGATGCCGCAGGGGGCGCCCAATAGCGTGAGTCGAGGCGAGAAGGCCGACATCCTGGCCTACATGCTGGAGGTCAACGGCTTTCCAGCCGGTGAGACCGAGTTGGGCAGCCGGACGGACACGTTGCGTGGCGTGAGCTTCCACGCCGAGAAGCCCTGAGGGTCACTCCGGAAGAGGCCGCTGCGTGATCGCCACACAATCACCGCTTCGTATGCTACCGTCCGGTCTGCTCGTGCTCACGCTGGCGTGCGCACCCGCCGCGCCGCCCCACACCACCGGGACCGTCACGTGGTTCGAGGGGGCCACCCTCATCGATGGGTCGAGCGGCGAGCCAGTCCCACGCGCGACCTTCCTGGTCGAAGACGGTCTGTTCACCTGGGTCGGCCGGGAGGGGGAACGGGACGTGCCCGACGGCGCAGACCGTGTGGATCTGAGCGGAAAGACGGTCATCCCCGCGCTGATCGATGCCCACCAGCATATCGGCCTGACCAACGTCAAGAACGGCACGACCCACCAGGACAACTACACGCGGGCGAACCTGGTCGAGCACCTCCAACGGTTCGCCTACCACGGGGTCGCCGCCACGATGAGCCTGGGTCTCGAGGCCAACGAGACACTGGCATTCCAGCTGCGGGACGAGCCCGTGCCGCGGGCGGCGCGGTTCCTCACCTCCGGCCGCGGCATCGCCGCGACCTCGATGGCCGGGCCGCAACAGCCGTATCGGCTCGGGATCCCCCGCGGGGCGGGCACTCCGGAAGACGGGCGGGCAGCTGTCCAGGAACTGCAGGACCACGGCGTGGACCTTGTCAAAATCTGGGTCGACGACCGCGGTGGAGCGGTACCGAAACTGGCGCCGGATGTGTACCGAGCCGTCATCGATGAGGCGCACGCGCGCGGCCTGCGAGTGGTGGCGCACGTCGGCACGACCAGCGCCCTCGAAGACGCCAAGGATCTGCTCCGGGCCGGCATTGACGGGTTCGCCCACACCGTCCGGGACCGCGATGTCGACGACGAGTATCTGGCGCTCGTGCGACAGCACCCGGCCGTCTGGTCCACCCCCAACCTGCCCGGCTCGCCGGTGACAACGGCCGACCTGCCGTGGCTGCGCGAGACGCTGCCACCGTTCGAGATCGACGCGCTTCGACAGCAAGCAGACCGCCTGGCCGCCGAGGGGCCCGGCGAGTTGTTCGAGTTGCAGTGCCGGAATCTTGCGCGAAACCACGAGGCGGGGATGGTCATCGGCATGGGGACCGATTCGGGTACGAGCGTGGCGTGGACCACGCACACCGAACTCCGCGACATGGTGTCGTGCGGACTCAGCCCGATGGAGG
>CALBET010000061.1 GCA_937888665.1 uncultured Acidobacteriota bacterium | reverse complement strand
CGACCACGATGTGCACACGGTCGACCCGTTCGCCCGGTCGGCACAGCACCGCGCCGCGCGGGAACGAGTGCTCCTGTCCCCGCAAGGCGATCGCAGCGAGGTCTGCCGGCGGGATGTCGCGTAGCCCACCAAGCTTTTTCAAGTAAAACGCACGCTCCAGCGGGCTGATCAGACGAAGACTACTGTCCATGTGTCGTGACCCCCGACTGTCCGAGCTGTCTCAGGGCGTGCGTGACGGCCGTGACGACCGTCGGGCTCGGCGAGGCCCGTAACCGTTCGAGCCGTGGCGCCAATCCCGCGGCTCCGATTTCGGCGATGTGGTACGCGACCAGACCCACGGTGCCAGCATCTCCATGGTCGAGCAGGTCGCTGAGCGCCTCCAGATACCCGAGCTTGGGCGCCACGTAGTAGGGGTGCGCGCGCGCCAGCCGATCCGTGTCGGCGATATCGTCGACAAGCGCCAGCACGGCGCCCTGGAGTGGCGGTTCGAGCAGGTGCTCCAGCAGTTCGCGGCTACTGTCGCGCACCTTGGGGCTCGGATCGTGCACACCGCGGTACAGACTGCGAGCGTCCTCGCTCGGGTAGAGCAAGCCGACCAAGCGGAACAACCGCTCGGTGGCGAGCGTCTGCCGGTGTCGCAGCAGATCGATCAACAGGTCGCGGACAGGCATCGCCCGGGCGGCCGGCCTGCCTGCGCCGCGCGTGGCGGTCCCCAGGGTGAGGCGGCGGTCGAGTAGACGAAAGGTCTCGGCCAGGATCCGTTCGAGGCGGCGGCGGAGGACGGCCTCGTCGAGCGGCAGCTCAGGGTCGGCCGCGCGACACCGACCGATCGCGCGGAGAATGCGATAGGTGATCGTGCCTTCGTCCGCCGTTTCGAGGTGTCGCATCAGTACCTCGGCGGCCGCTCGCGGTGGGAAGAAGCCGATGGTCCGCGGGACATGCAGGCGCACATCCGGGTCGGTCGCCGGGTCGCCCAGAATCGCGTCGAGCTGGACGAGCGATTCTGTGCGGATGGCGACCAGTGTCGCGCGGGCCTCCTTACGGAGCGCCCGAATCGGCAGCATCGGCACCAGCACCGGGATGAAGCGGGCACTCAGTATTTCCCGCATCGCCTGGATGACCGCGATACGCGTATCGATTTCGCTCGTGTCCGCCAGTTGCCGCAGGATATCGCCATACACGGCGCCCGGGCTGTAGCGAATGGCGCGGGCCAAGGCCAGGCGTTCGTCGTGGGAACCCGATTGGGCGCACGCGTCGATCGCCTCTTTGGCGTGCCGGGCTGCGTCGCCGGAGCTGTAGGAGACCAGCCCGACCAGCGCCGTGGCGCAGACAATGGGCGACGGATCGTCGGCGAAGCGCACATACAGATCCTCGCGCGGTCCGAACGCCCACGCGTGCGCCCGGAGCGCCGCCGCGCGGACCGACGGCGCGTCGTGCTCCAACAGTCGTCCCAAGATTGCCAGGAAGTCCTGACGTCCGGACAGGGTGAACAGTTCAAGGGCCCGGAGCACGACGGCGTCGGACGGGTGGTAGAGGACGAGCGCCGGGATCAGGTGACTACGCTCCTGTTCGGCGAACATGTCGAGCGCGGCGATGACCTCGGAGTCGTCCGCGCTGTTGAGATGCGTCAGCAGCGTCTCGAGCGACGCGAGATCCATGTCTGGAAAATCGAGCCGGGTGCGCATCGCCACCCCGCTCAGCGCCTCTCGGAACAGGTCGAGGTAGTGCGCCTCCAGGGTCCCGGCGACGCGGATCCACGCGATCCCGAGCAGAATCACGGCGACGCCAAAGAGCGCGAGACTGTCGCTGAGTGCCGTCCCGGCCAGGATGAACACGGAGGCCACCGCCTGGCCACCGCGTTGGCCCAGCACATCAATCAGGCCCTTGACGCGCGCTCGCAGGTCGCCGGTGAGCGGGACGTAGAGCACCTCAAGCGCGGTGCGGTGCAGCGAATGACGGAGCACGCCGTCGCAGCCTTTGAGGGCGAGGGCCGCGAGGAGCCCGCCCCCGAGCACGACCCCCGCCGTCGCGGAGACGACCAGGGCCGGCAGGACGGAGAGCACCCGGTTCACGCTCAGCCGTCGAATCACCCACGACACCAGGAACAGCTGCGCGGCCAGCGACAACGCGTTCAACACGAGGTAGGTGGTGGCGAAGAACGAACCGAGGTCGTCCGTCGGGACGGCGGTGGCCACGGCACTCTTGAACAGGAAATCCACCAGGGTGAGGGTGATCGCCGACAGCAACACGATACCGGCGACACGGCGCAGGTAGGGGCGCAGCCAGACCGCCTGCACGGGCCAACGCAGGTCGACGCCTTCTACCCGGCTCTCGGTCGCCGGAGTCTTCGGCCGGCGCGGCAGCAGGAAGCGGGTCGCCAGCGCGGTGGCGACTAGCACCAGGGCACAGGTGATCAAGAGATGCCGCGCCTCGAGGTAGTCGGTGAGTGCGCGGGCAAGTAGCGAACCGAGGATGGCGCCGCTGGCCCCCCCAGCGCCGACCAGCGCGAACACGCGCTTCGCCTGGCTGATACTGAACAGGTCGCCGAGCAGGGTCCAGAAGCGTACGACCACCAGGCTCGCGAACACCCCGGACCAGGTGTAGAGGACGTACAGCGTCCACGTCGCCGGCTGCGCGAGCAGCGCCCACAGCAGCACGTCGACGACCGCCGAACCGACCAGCCAGGCGGCCAGCGCCGCCCGGCCGCTGCGCGCACGGCCGCGCTCCTGCAGCACGAAGAGCCCCAGGCTCACGACGGCGATGGCCAGGTAGACCCAGGCCAGTCGTGACGGGGGCAGGCGAGCCAGGAACAGCGCGTCTCGCGCGGTCTCGAGCAGGGCGTGCGCGGCCATGATGCCGCCAAGCGACGCGCCGGCGACGTATGTCAGCCGACGCTCGCCCGGTCGGATCTGTTCAAAAAGCTTCAGTCGTCTCTCCTCCGGACGGAAGATTCGCAGGCCTGAACGGCCTACGCGGCGGCGCTGCTTGGTCCGAGCACCGCGGGACGCACCGCGGCCGGGCGGGCGATGGGCAGGTGGACCGCCATCGTCGCGGGCCAGTGCCGACTCAACGCACCTACGCCCCCCACAGCGGCGCGGTTACACCGTTACAGCAGCGCGCGCAGCACGAACTTCCCCACCGTCAGCAGGAGCGCCATGAGTATGGTGATGCCGATCGACGGAATCTCGAAATCTTCGATGAGCTTGTCGGTCAACCACAGGAGGAACGCGTTGATCAGCAGCCCGAACAGCCCGAAACTCAGCATCATCGGGATGAATGCGATCAAGGCGAGCAGCCAGAACAAGACGTAGTTCAGGACGCCGTACAGGAGCGACACGGTGAGCGCTGTGCCGAACGACTTGATACGGACCCCGGGCAGCACCGTGGCCAGGCCGTAGAGCAGCCCTGACATCACGAGTATGTTGATGATGAGTCCCAGCATGTCGGGGTCCGTTCCTCCCTGAGGTCAGGCGACTAGCATATCAGTCGGTTTCCCCTCGACCGTGTCGCGGCTTCGAGCCGGCGGCGTGGTCACGACCTGCGGAACCGACGTCGGCGAGCTGGCGCGCTCGCGCCAAACTGCGTGCGTATCGCTCGTGACCCTCGTATCATGCTCACGATGCGATGTGTTGCGAGACTCGGGGCGGGCTGCTGGCGTGTTGGCGGGCTGGTGCTTGT
>CALBET010000060.1 GCA_937888665.1 uncultured Acidobacteriota bacterium | reverse complement strand
CTGACCGCTCGCTATCCGCTTCGGCTCGCGACTCCGTCGCAACCCGACCTGATGGGCTGGATCGCTGAGGCGCGCGACGCCCTCGACCGCGCGCCGGACGGCGGGTTGTCGTGGGGGATCTCGACGTGGCTCGCCGACGATCCGTCCGCCATCGCTCGCCGGTCCGTCGTCCCGGTTCTCGGCTTCGTCTACTTGGGCGGGCTCGACGCCGGGCTGGACGGACGCCGCTTCACGGTCATCCGGCCTGCGCCCGGCCATCCTCGCGCCCCGAGCACTCGGCGGGCGAACCCGATCGATGTCGTCATCCGTCAGGACGACGGTGTCCTGCGGATCTGCTGGTCCTGGCATCGCGGCGCCGTCCGTCGGGCCGACATGCAGACTGTTGCCGAGCGCATGACGGAGGGCCTCATCGCGTTGGGCCGCAGGACCGAATCGGTGGACGATGACGGGATCGCGGAGGTAATCCAGCTCGGCCCCCTACAAGCCGGTCTCCTGACCGACTGCTTGGTCGCAGAGCGTCCCGGACTCTACGTCGCCCAGACCGCACTTCGCCTCGAGGGCGACCTCGACCGGATGGCGATGTCGCAGGCGTGGGGTGCCGTGATCGGCCGCCACAGCGCCCTGAGAACGGCGTTTCGGTGGGAAGGCCTTCCGCATCCGAAGCAGATCGTCCATCGCAGGGCCGACCTCGACGTGACGGTCGTCGACCTTCGCGGCCTTTCTGGGGCGCGCGGGCTAGAACTCGTCAAGAGCATTCGCGGTGAGGACCGCGCCTGTCCCTACGACCTTTCGACAGCCCCTCTGCTGCGCGTCCATCTGGTACAGCTCACAGACGACCTCTGGGAGATGATCTGGTCGCGTCATCACCTCGCGCTCGACGGATGGTCCGCGGCCGTTGTCTTGCGGGAGGTGCTGCACGCCTACGCCCTCGCGCGGACCGAGACCCTGCGAGCTGAAAATTTGGCGGCCGCGCTCGGGCCCGGCTCAGACTATGGGAACTGGATCCGCGCGCTTCAGCAATGCGCGCCGAACGATGCCGAACGTTTCTGGAAGGCCAGCCTCGACGGATACGCCGGCGGCGATCTGTTGCCGACTCAAGCGGCCAGTCCGGGCCACAGCCGACGGCAGGCAGACCTGCGACTCGTCCTTCCCGAGGCACTCTCCGGCGCCGTCGGCGCCCTGCTCACGAGCGCCGAGCTTACCCGGACGTCGCTCGGCCAGGCCATGTGCGCGCTCATGCTCAGCCACGTCTCCGGCCGCTCCGACGTGGTCTTCGGCGTGACGACCGCCGGTCGCAGCCTCCCGCTCCCCGGCGTGGATCGAACCGTCGGTCTGCTGATCAACACCCTCCCGGTCCGCGCACAGATCGACCATGCGGCGCCATTTTCAACCTGGGCTCAGGCGCTACAGCAGCAGCGTGTGCGCGTGGATGAGTATCACGCGACCCCGCTAGGCAGCCTGGTGCCGCTCTGCGGGCGGCCTCCGTTGTTCGACACGATCGTCGTGGGCGGCAACTACCCGATCGACCGCAGCGGTGCGGAAGACATTGCCGGATTGCGGCTGGTGGGCGTAGCCACCTCGGTCGAAAACAGTCTGCCGCTCACGCTGCGCGTGCTGCCCGGCGATCGCTTTGTGCTGGAGCTCCTCTATGACACCACCCGATTCGACGCCAGTTGGATCGGCGAACGCCTCGGCGACCTGACGCAGATGCTCTCGTGGATCGTCGAGCGGCCACGCGCGACACCCCTGGAGCTCGTGGAGTGGCTCACCGCGCGTGTCCGCTGGGGGTCATGGCCGGGGCCGGGCCCGGCTGTGGCTCCCCCGGTCCCTGGGATCGAAATCGCTGCCCACGCCACGACTCGGCCTGAGACCCGGCCCATCGATGTCAGCCCCAGGCTCCGGCGTCGTCTCGAGGCGCTTGCACAGGCGACGGGAAGTTCTCTCAACGCGGTGCTGGTGGCTGCCAGCGCCGCCCACCTCGCACGGCTCGTCGACACCAGACCGGTGCTGCTCGGGGTCGGCCAGGAGCCCGAGCGCTGGCGCATCGCGAGTTTTCCCGCGCGCTCGGAGGACCGATTCGCGGCCCTGCTCGTGAGGACCGACGAGTTACTCAGGAGGAGGCCTCCGGCGGCGACCGACGGATCCACGGCGGAACCGCCGCCGTGGCTGGTTCGCTTCGATCCGGGACCGGACGGGCCTCTAGGCCACAGCCTTGAGGTGAGTTGGTGCTGCGAGACCACGGCGCTGCACGGGAGGCTGCGCTTCGACGCTGCCCGATGCACCCCAGAGCAGGCTGAACGGGTGATCCGGCAGCACCTCGGAGTCCTCAAGCAGGTGGTCCGCGACCCCGCCGCGATGTTGGAGAGCCTTCCGCCTCCCGCGACCAGTCGCGTATCCATCCGCCGCGAAGAAGAGTCAGCGCCGGAGACACTCCTGCAACTTCTCGCGGACCGCGTGCACGCCACGCCGAGCCACAAGGCCATGGGGGGCGAGCCGGGCATCTCCTACGCCCGGCTTGACGAGCAGGGCAGCGCGGCAGCCCGGGTACTCATCGAGCGAGGTGTTCTCCCCGGGCAGGTGGTGGGACTCCTCCACGCCCCGGGCCCCGATCTCCTGGTGTGGTTCTATGCGATTTTGAAGGCGGGGGGTACCTGCCTGCCACTGTCCGAAGACGACCCCGCTGGCCGACTCCACGACCTTCTGACGAGTGCAGGAGCCACCGCCCTGATCACGGACCAACCGACGAGGCCAGAGGTCGAACGGGCGGTGACGATCGTCGTCGTTGCGGACTCCGCACGGGGCGAAGGTCGTCCGGCCCGGTTGCCCTCCGTGGTCCCGTCGCTACCCGCCTGGATCGTCTACACCTCGGGTTCGACCGGTACGCCGAAAGGGGTTGCGGTCAGTCACGCCGCGGCGTCGGCCTACGCGCGAGGCCTCGTGAAACGGCTGCAGGTTCCGGCCGGCGCGAGCTGGGGGACGGCCGCGCCGTTCTTCGTGGACCTCGGCTATTCCGCGTGGCTCGGGGCCCTGGCCAGCGGCGGACAGGTCCACATCGCCCCGCCGGACGTGGCCCGGGATGCGGGCCGTTTCGCGGCGTTCATGATGGAGCACCGCATCGACGTGCTGAAGATCGCTCCGTCGCACCTGACCGCCTTGCTGAGCGGCGCTCGGGATCCGCAGCAGATGCTGCCACGTCACACGGTGCTGCTGGGTGGGGAGGCCTTCGAGTGGGCCCTCGTGGACCGCGTTTCGTCCCTCGCGCCACACTGCCGGGTGGTGAACCATTACGGCCCGACAGAGACCACGATCGGGGTGCTGGTCGGAGAGCTTTGCGGTGAGCGCCGTCACGTGCTCCCGCCCTTGGGTCGTCCGCTGCCCGGCGTCTCGGCAACGCTGCTTGATGCTCGTGGCCGGCTCGTGCCCGTCGGTGGATCGGGTGAGCTGTATATCGGCGGTCGCACTGTCGCTGAAGGCTACCTCGGAAGCGCCGCGCAGACGGCGGAGAGCTTCGTCCCCGACCCAGACGGTGGCCCGGGCGCGCGGCGCTATCACACCGGGGACCGGGCCCGACAATTGCCAGACGGGCAGTTCGTCTTCTTGGGCCGTGGTGACACGCAACTCAAGATACGCGGATTCCGGGTCGAACCGGCTGAGGTCGAGGCGACCCTGCGGGACATTGCGGCGGTTCAGCAGGCGCACGTGGTCGGCCGTGGCGATCCGACGCGGCTGGTGGCCTATCTGGTGGCCACCGTCCCTCAGCCGGACACCGACGCGGTGCTCTTGGCCCTGCGGAATCGTCTCCCGGCGCCGATGATTCCAGACACCGTGGTCTGGCTCGATCGCTTTCCGCTGACCCCCGGCGGCAAGCTCGATGACCGCGCTCTGCTCATCAGCACGTCACCGCACAACGTCGCCACCGTCGCGCCACGCACCGACGCGGAGGCGGCACTGCTGCCGATCTGGGAGGAGGTTCTAAAGCGCGCGCCTATCTCGGTGCTCGACAACTTCTTCGCGGTTGGAGGC
>CALBET010000059.1 GCA_937888665.1 uncultured Acidobacteriota bacterium | reverse complement strand
CACTCCACGAGCCGGAACGGTACTTCCGCATCCACCAGGTACGCGGTAAACCCCACCGCCACGCCCAGAATAATCAGGACCCCACCGACCAGCACCACACACTCGGTGAAGGCTTCACGCAGTCCACGACCGAGTGTGAAATCACGATGGATCACGCCCTGGATGAGCGCGGCATAGAACGCCGTGAACGCGGCCGTCTCGACCAGGGTGGCGAACCCGCTGAAGAGCACGCCGAGCACCACGAACGGGATGCTGAGCTCCCACTTCGCCTGCCAGAGTGCCGCCCGGAACTCTGGCCAGCCGAAACGATGCCGGCCCGCACCGGTGACCAGGCCTTCACGCACGCCCCACGCCGCGGTCAGCACGATCAGAAGAATGCCGGGCACGACACCGGCGACGAACAGATCGTCCGGGGCGACCTGCGCGACGATCGCATACAGAATCAGCGGCATCGCCGGGGGGAAGAGCAACCCAAGCGACCCTGACGCCGTCAGCAGACCGAGCGAGAAGCGGTCTCGATATCCGTCCTTCAAGAGAGCCGGGAACAACAAGCCGCCCAGCGCTAGAATCGTGACGCCCGACCCGCCGGTAAACACCGTGAAGAACGCACACAGCAATACACACACGATAGCCGTGCCACCTGGTATCCAGCCGACCCCGGCACGGAACACCCGCAGCAGCCGCTCCGAGGCGTTCCCCTGGGCCAGAACGAAACCGGCGAGGGTGAACAGCGGAATAGCGGGCAGGTGCGGTTGAATGTTGAGACCGTAGGTCTCGATGGCGACGATCACCGGCAGGTCGCCGTCACCCATGTACAGCAGCACGGCCGCCCCGCCGAGTATGGTGAAGATGGGCGCGCCCAGAACGGCCGCCGCCAGCACGAGGGCAATCAGCGGCCACAGCGGCACCGCCTCCAGCACGGACTCAGTGAGCCCCAGCCACAGTCCGATCAGCACCCCGGCAAAGGCCAGCGCCCGACCGCCCCACTCTGGTGACGCGCGCCAGGCCAACCGCAAGGCGATGACGGCGAACGCGATCGGCAACACGAGCTGGGCGACCCAGACCGGCACGCCGGCCGCCAACATGGTGCCGTCCTCCTTGTCGAACAGCACGAGCTGGTAGGCGGCGGTGGCGAGGATCGTGGACACGGCCGAACCGACCAGCGCCGCGAAGACTTCGGAAGCCCGACGGGTGCGCCCCGCAGGGATGAAGGTGGCGGTCGCCAGCGCAATCAACTTGCCTTCGCGGGCGGCCAGCGCCGCGCCGAGAAAGCCGACCCAGAGCGTGAGATGTTGAACAAAGGTGATGGAGCCGGGGATGCCGCCGGAGAGCACCGGCCGCACCACGATCTCGGCCAGCGGCAGCAGCACCATCGCCGCCAGCGCCAGATTCGCGACGAGCTCTTCACTCCCGCGCAGCGCCCGCAGCAGCGGTGACCGCCCTCCAATCGCCTCGGGCGTGCTGTCACTCATGAGACACCGTGTGGGGTAGGGTTGCGAACGGTCAGCGGGCGGCCCGGAAGGCGTTTCGCTCACGGAGCGCCAAGTCGTACACGTCGGCGGGAATCATCGTCCCCCGCCACGAGGCGGTCAGCTCGTCGGCGATCACCCTGAAGGACGCCGTGGCAGCGTCGTCGAGCTCCACCACCGTGAGTCCACGACTCTTCATTTCGGTGATCGATTGACGCTCCTGGGCCGGTACTTGGCGAAACAGGTCTTTTTCCAGCCGCTTGGCCGACGCGAGCAGCGTCTGCTGGTCCGAGGCGCTGATACCGTTCCAGGTCCGCTCGGCCACGACCGTGATGCCCAAGACCGGGGTCAGCGGGACGTCGAGCATGAATGGCGTCTTGTCGTACCACTGGAACAGCAGCGCCACATACGGGGGACTTGCATGCGCATTGATCAGCCCGGTGTTCAGCCCCAGCAGCACGTCTGTAATGGCGAGCGGCTCCGGGTTGAATCCGTTCTCCTTGTACCACTGCAGCATCTTCTCGTCGCCGGCTGTCGTGTAGAGCTTGGTTCGCTTCAAATCATCCAGGTTCTCGACGCGGTCGGCGGTGAAGAAGTGGGCCCAGCCGGCGTGCCCCCAGTTAAGCAGGACCAGTCCCTGGTCGGCCAGCACCTTCTCGAAGGCGGGAGTCAGCTTCTCGACGACATGCAACACCTCCGCGTCTGACTCGAAGAAGAACGGGATACTCAACACGTCGAAGGCAGGATCGATTTCTTTGGGCAATCCGAACACCGCCGCCTGAGGTCGCCCCGCCTTCAGGCGCCGGGCCAGTGAGCCCTCGTCCTTGACATTCCCCGCAAGCACGCGCAGTTCCACGCGGCCATCGGTTTCCCGCTTCCACTCGGACGCCATCTGCTTCAAGGCCTTGTCCCAAACGGAGTTAGCGGGCAAAATCGACCCGAGTTGGATCCGAGTGCCTCGTTGCGCGAACAGCACTACCGGGGCCAGCGCCAAGGCCACCGCAATAACGAAAAATCGTGATCTCATGGAAGGGTCTCCTCCGTTTCCAACTCGTCGAAGAACAGGTCGTCGACCTGGTCGAGCAGGGACCTGGCCCGGCGTTGGCTAGTAAGGTTCAGCAGCCGGAGACTCGTATCCTCGTCCGGATCGACAGCCAGCGCCGTGGTGAGTAACTCTTGAAACTCGGCCCGGTTCTCTTCCGGCACCGATACACCTGCCGCGAACGTCACGTACGGACCGGCGTCGAGCCCGTTGGACAACTCGATGGCTCGTTCGAAGTGCACCCGCGCGCGCGCTGGCGACCCACCCAGCTCGGGCGGGAGCGCTTCCAGGGTAATCAGCGCCGCGTGGAGCGAGCCTCGCTCGTAGTCCTCATCGAGCTCGAGCGCCCGTTCCAGCAACGCCCGCACCGCTGGCAGATCAGCGATCAAGGCCGGTTGGTCCAGCGCGTTCGAGATCGCCAATCCCCAGGCGGCACCGAGGAGAAACAAGACCTCGACATCCTCAGCGTCGGCGTCCGCCAGCGCCGCCGCGGGATCCCGACGTAACTGCTCGGTAATGCCGTCGTACTTCAACTCGAGACTGCGCAAACAGTAGTCGCGCCCCCGCACAAATATTCGCCAGGTGCGCTCCCGTAGTGCGGCGGAACGCTTGTAGTCCCCTTCCCACTCGGCGACCTCGGCGTCAACCTGCAGAAACGCGTTGCCGTACAACGTGAACCCGGTGCACGCGAACACCAGGGCCTGAACCTGCTCCGGCTCTGCGTCGAGTATCGACTCGATCGTCTTGAGCAGGAACGGCAAGGAATCCCGCACCAATTGAGGATCTTCGTCGGAGCGATACGAGTCCGGATTCGCCAACGTCGGTACGATGGCATTGACCGCGAGCGATCGCAATGAACACCCGCCGGACGCCAGCAGGGCGATGCCGGCGAGAGCAGTCACCCCGAATCGAAGTCTCACTGAGTTGCGCATGCGTAGAACGAGCGGACCCTGCGGGCTATCTTCACGGTTCCCCTCCCGTCAGGCCAGACTGACAATAATATCAGCCTTGGACAACATCACGTGGCCCCCCCAGTCCGACATCGCCTTGACAACCGCGGCTATGCTTCCTTCATTCGTGCCAAGATCCACCGGATGTGCAGGTTCGTCACCATCCGACGCGGCTGGTTCCTCATGGGTAGCCACGAGGGTCAGGCGGCCGAACGCCCCGTGCATCAGGTCTGGGTCGACGCGTTCCAGCTGGCCGTCTATCCGGTCACCCGTTCTGAGTATGCGCGGTTTCTGGCCCAAACGGCTCACGAGCCGCCGCGGGAGTGGGACAACCCGGCGTTCGGCCAACCAGACCAACCGGCGGTAGGTGTGAACTGGCACGATGCGCAGGCGTACTGCGCGTGGCGGTCGGAGCACGATGGTGTGGTGCGGCTCCCAACCGAGGCGGAATGGGAGCGCGCGGCACGCGGTGGTCCCGAGGGCCGGCGATATCCATGGGGTGACGATATACCAGAGTGGGTTCCCAACGGGGGGCACGGCCCGCTGGACGGCCCCTGGCCAGTCACGCTCGGCCGCCCGAACGGCTTTGGGCTCTATGGAATCGCCGCGAACATTCACGAGTGGTGCTCCAACTGGCACGATCGGGAGTTCTACGCGAGGTCGCCAACCGTCAACCCCGACGGACCCGAGGTGGGCACGAGGCGCGCATCGCGAGGGGGAGCGTGGCGTCACGCGGTCACGATCAACCGGACCGCGGCACGGAGCAGTCTCGACCCCTCGTTCCGCTACACCGACTATGGATTTCGCCTCGCCAGAGACTAGTACTGAGACGGGGCGGCGCCCCGAACCCCACGCGGCGGTTCCGCGGGGACCCCGAGTGCCCCGCTCCACCGCCGCGGGGCGCGCATTGTCGCGCGCCCTGGGCCGGCGGCGGTTTCCGGAGCACGGCGCCCGGCTGGCGAGGCGAGGGAGCAAACGGGCGGTTTGCGACCGAGGCGCAACGCCGCCAGCCGGGATGCCCCGCCCGGAAACAGGCAGCGCGTGTCTCGTTTCCTGCTGGGAGCCGGTGGCAGTGAGAGCGCGACCATGACCGAATTCGAACTGGCATCGCGAATTGCCGAACGGGTACGAACCGCGAACGGGCGTGCGTTGTTCGTTGGCGGATGGGTCCGAGATCGGCTGCTCGGACGGGAGTCGAAAGACATCGACCTCGAAATTCACGGCATCGAGGCGGCGCCGCTCAGGACGCTGCTGGAGGACGTCGCACCCGTGAACGCGGTCGGGGAGAGCTTCACGGTCTACAAGGTAGGGTCGGTCGATGTCGCGCTGCCACGCACGGAATCGAAGACCGGCCGAGGTCACCGCGGCTTCGCGGTCACTGGCGATCCCCACCTGTCCATCGAGGAGGCATCCCGCCGGCGCGACTTCACGATCAACGCGATCGCGTGGGACCCAGTGACGGAGCAGTATCTGGACCCCCACGGTGGGAGGGCCGACCTCGAGAGCCGCCGGTTGCGGGTGGTCGACCCGGCCACATTCGGCGACGACAGCCTGCGGGTACTTCGCGCGCTGCAGTTCGCGGCCCGCTTCGACTTGTCGGTTGACGACCAGACCCGCCGGATCTGCCGCGCCACGCCGCTCGACGATCTCCCGGCTGAGCGGATCTGGGGCGAATTCGAAAAACTGCTGCTCCTCTCAGACCGGCCGTCACGCGGCTTCGAACTGGCGCTCGAGCTTGGCGTCGTCGACCGGCTGTTCCCGGAACTGAAGGCGCTCGTCGGCTGCGAACAGGAGCCAGAGTGGCATCCGGAGGGGGACGTCTGGGTACACACGATGCTGGTGATAGACGAGGCCCGCACCCGTATCGACGACCTCCCTCGCCCCCAGCGGGTGGCGATGATGCTGGGCGCGGTCTGTCACGACCTGGGCAAACCGGCCACGACCGAGCTCATCGATGGCCGGATTCGCTCCAGGAACCACGAAGAGGCCGGAGTCGAGCCGACGCTCACCGTCCTCGACCGGCTGAACGTACGGTGCATGGATGGCTACGACGTGCGCCATCAGGTCGTGGGCCTGGTCGCGCAGCACCTAAAACCTGGCATGTGGCACTGGAGCACGAGCGATGTCGGTGACGGCGCCTTCCGGCGATTGGCGCGGAAAGTCGACCTCGAGCTCCTGGCCAGGCTGGCCAAGTCGGACTGCCTGGGGAGGACCGGCGCGTTCGACTGCTCCGCCATGGATTGGTTTCTGGGTCGGGCCAGAGCGCTGGGCGTCGAGCACGCGCCGCCGACGCCGCTTCTACTTGGACGCCACCTGCTGACCCTCGGCGTGATGCCGGGCCCAGAAGTCGGCCTGGTTCTGAAAGCCGTGTACGAACAGCAACTCGACGGCCATGTGGCCACGTTGGATGAGGCAGTCGCGGCGGCTCAGGAGATCATTGCGGGACGGTTGGCGGCTCGGCCTCGTTGAGGCGGACGGCGAGCGCGGCAAGGGCCTCGACCGCGATATTCCCGCCACTCAGCACGACCACCGTTGGCCCTCCCGCGCGCAGGCTCGGATGACTGAACGCGGCCGCCACGGAGGCCGCCCCGCTCGTCTCGACGACGAGCTTCGCGCGGCGAAACAACCAGAGCACCGCCGTCGCGATGGCGTCATCGGATACCGTCACGATGTCGTCGACGAGCTGACGGGCGTGGTCGAACGTCAGATCTCCAGGTCTGACAGGCAGCAATCCATCGGCGATGCTCGCCACCCGTGCCAGAGTGATCGGATGACCGGCCGCTAACGACGCGTGCATCTTGGGTGCCCCGGTCGGCTCCACGCCGATGACCCGCACGTCTGGGCGCTGCTGTTTAATCGCTGCCGCGATGCCTGCCAGCAGCCCGCCGCCGCCAACCGGCACGAGTACACGCGCGGCGTCCGGGCAGTCCTCCAGAATCTCGAGGCCGACCGTCCCCTGTCCTTCGATGATCCACGGATGGTCGAACGGCGGCACCATCCGCAACCCTTGAGCTGCCGCCAGCGTCTCGGCGCGCTGCTTTCGCTCGGCTGACGTCGTACCCTCGAAGACCACCTCGGCTCCCAGCGACCGCGCCCCATCGACTTTGATCGCCGGCGCCGTCGTGGGCATCACCACGACCGCCCGCGCCCCGACGAGGCCGGCCGCCAGGGCGACCGCCTGGGCGTGGTTGCCCGACGAGTAGGTGATGACGCCCTGGCCGCGCTCCTCCGCGTTCAGACGGGCGATGAAATTGTAGGCCCCGCGTATCTTGAACGCGCCGGCCGCTTGCAAGTTCTCGCATTTCGCAAGGACCGTCGTCCCGGCCCCGTCGACCGGCAGCCGGACCAGCGGCGTGCGCCGAGCCACGCCGGCAATCCGACGCGCCGCATCTTCGATCGCCGAGACCGACACCACCGTATGCATGTAGGGTCGCAGTATAGCGGTCGGGCTCAACGCCGCGCCGGTATACTCCCAGGAATGTGTCTTCCCCGGCGGACGTGCTTCCGTGCTCCGCTGACGCTCTGCGTGGCCATCCTGCTCCTGCACCTCTCGGTGACCCAGGCCGCGGCCCAGGACCCCGGCCCTATCGGCCCTTTTGTCATCGACATCAGAGGTTCGATGGTCAACGTCGGGCAGGACCCCGACCTTGCGGCCAATCGCGGGCTCGGCCCCGCTCAGCTTCCGGCCTGGGGGCTCGGCCTCGACGTAGGCGGGCATGTCTACTTATTCACGTTGGGCGCGGTTACCTTCGGCCTCGGAGCCTCGGCG
>CALBET010000058.1 GCA_937888665.1 uncultured Acidobacteriota bacterium | reverse complement strand
GAACAGCGCGCGCCGGAGAAAGACGGAGCGAGGCCGATCAAAAAACGCGACCACGAGGATTCCCCAGCTTCTACGGGTCCGCTCGTTGCAAGACGATCAGCGACTCTTCGTTGGTGGGCAACGTCGCGAAGCCGGTTGGGCGCGGATCGGGACCACCGGCCGCCACATAGTTCAACCGAAAAATCGTGCCGTCGACGTCGAAGACCGCCTCCCAACGCATGCCATCGGCATGCAACATATCGAGGTGAGGGGGCTGCATCGACATGTCGACGTCGAGGATGCCCGACAGCACAGCGCCGCTGGCCGTCTTGATTTCGAAGTGCCCAGCGTCGACCGTCATGACACCACCGTTCAAACCGTCCATCGGACGGCCGTTGTGCTCACCGGTGACCACCACCCAGCGTCCGTGCAACGGCTCGAGGTCGTGTTGGCGCGCGAGCCCACCGGAGCTGGCGACCTGGCCATGACCCACCACGTGACCATGACCTCCAACGAGCGCCATGGTCACAACCCAGCACGCGACGACTCGACGGTTCATGCGGCCTCCGGAAGAGAGATGGACAGACCCATCGAACGGGTGTGGGTAGCAGGCCCAGTCTAAGGGGCACCAACTCGGCGGGAGCCTGAAGATTGTCTGAATTCTTCGTCAGGGTGTGCGGACCTGACGTCTCCAGCGTCCTCCGCGGAGGCGCCCAACCCGGCGGGACGGGGCGTTGCGAGCGTGATACGGAACGTACTGCCGCTGCCGTTGCCTGGTCGTAGCTCAGCTGCCCGTGGTTCGCTTCAACCGCCCACCGCGCGATCGACAACCCGAGACCGCTGCCGCCAGGTTGGCTGTCCCGCCCCCGATACAGGCGGTCGAACAGTCGGGTCCGGTCAGCCTCGGGAATGCCTGGTCCGGTATCGCAGACTTCCAGCACGGCGCCGGTCGGCGACTCGGAGACACGCAAGCGAATCTGGCCCCCCAGCGGGGTATACCGGATGGCGTTGTCGACGAGGTTGATGACCGCTTGACGCAGCGTGATCTGGTCGCCGCGACAGGAGGGCCGTGCCGCATGCTCCACGGACATCGACTGCTGTTTCTCTTCGGCCAGCACATCGAGATGCGCGGCGACTTCGTCGGCCAGATCGCCCAGGTCGATCGGTTCGAGCGCCAGCGCCAGGTCGCCGCTATCGGCGCGGGAGACCATCAGGAGCCGGTCCACCAGACTGGTGAGGCGGTCTGTCTCTTCGAGCATGCTCTCGATCACATGCTGATACGACGTCGCGTCGCGGTGCTCGCGCAGGCCGACCTCGCCGACGCTCCGGATTGCCGTCAGCGGCGTCCGGAGCTCGTGTGACACGTTGCCGGTAAACCGCCTCATCTGCTTGAACGATGATTCGAGTCGGGCCAGGGTGTCGTTGAAGACGGACGCCATTCGACCCAGTTCGTCGTGCGGATTGTCGATGGGAAGACGTTCGCTCAAGCGATGTGCCGTGATATCACGCGCCCGCTCGGTCATGCGATGCAACGGCGCCAACGCACCACGGGCGAGCAGATAGCCACCCACGCCAGCCACCGCCACTGTCAGCGGGAGCCCGAGCAGGAACACGAGCGCCAGCTCGCGAATCTCCAGGCGCATGAACGCCTCGGAGCGACCGACCTGAAGCACCACCGGCCGGCCGCCCACGGTCGCGAGCCCAGCGAGCAGCCGGAACGGCGCCGGCTCGGCGGACACCGACACAATGTTCCCGTCGGCGCCGGTGATGAGCGCCGAGCTTTGCGGCACCGGCAGCCGGCGCGCGACCTCCGTCCGGTAAATCGATTGACCGGCCGGCGTCCACACCTGCAGCCACGGACTGTCAGCGCTCCACGGGTCGCCCTCGAACCAGGACAACGATCCGTCCGGACCCTGCTGCGCCATCTCAGCCGCCCACCGGAAGTCGCTTCGCAACCGAGCATCCAGGGCGCTTGACATGTTCCGCGTCACCAGCGACAGCACCACGGCGGCGTAGAGGCCCAGGACGAGGACCACCACTGACACGTGCCACAGCGTCAGCCGCGCACGCAGCGTGCGCGGGAATCTGAGCCATCTCATCCCGCGTCCCCCCGCAGGACGAATCCGACGCCACGCACCGTCTGGATCAGTGCGACCGGATGACCAAGGTCGATCTTGCGCCGAAGCCGGGAGATGTGGACGTCGATTACATTGTCCAAGGTGGTGCTGCGGGCGGTTTCCCGCCACACCTCCCGGGCCAGGGTGTCGCGGGAGACCACCTGCCTGATATGACGTGCCAGGTAGTGCAGGAGGTCGAACTCCTTGGCGGTCAATTCGATGGGCTGGCCGGCCCGCGTGACCTCTCGCGTCGCCCGGTCGAGCGAGAGCGTGTCGAGGCTCACCCGATCCGCATCGACGGCCCGCCCGCGACGCCCGACGGCCCGTAGCCGCGCGAGCAGTTCCGCGAACGCGAACGGCTTGATGAGGTAATCATCGGCGCCGGCGTCGAGCCCAATCACCCGATCGTCCAACGTGTCTCGAGCCGTCAACACGACGACCGGCGTCCCGATGCCTTGGCGGCGTAGCTCGGCAAGCACCTCGAGCCCATCGCGACCCGGCAGTGTCAGGTCGAGCAGAATCGCATCGAACCGGTCGTGCTCGGTGGCGAGGCGAAAAAACGCTCCTTCGCCGCTGCTCTCGACCACGACCGTATAGCCCTCGCCTTCGAGGCCTTCCCGCAAGGCACCGGCGACCTTCGGCTCGTCTTCGACCACCAGCAGACGTACGCCCGGCGCGGTGCGGTCAGGAGTAGCGAGACGCGACACGGGCAGGGGCGAGCTCACGTCCCAAGCTTATCGAAGATCGCGCGGCATGCGGCCGTGGGAGCCACACTTCAGACAAACTTCAGGTGGGGGTGGCCAACACGCGCAGTATGATGGCGGTGGTGGTGCTGATGGGAGGAGGAGACTGATGACACGGTGCCTGGGCGTTCTGATTGCAGCTGGCGTGTGTCTCTCCAGCCTTCCACTTCAGGCCCACCACGCCATTGGCGAGATATACGACGAAGAGCGCACCGTCGTCCTCGAGGGTGAGGTCACCTCGTTCCTGTTCGGGAATCCGCATTCCATGGTGCAGGTGCGCGTAGTCAACAGCCAGGGAGACGTCCATACGTGGGCCCTTGAGTGGCGTGACGCCGGACGCCTGCGGCAGCAGGGGTGGACCGACCACGCACTCGGCGCTGGCGACCACGTGCGTGTCTGCGGGAACCCGGGGCGCGACCCCGGCGCCTACCGGATGTATCTGCTCAATCTCGCTCGACGTGCCTCCGACTCTCCGACCGAGACGAATTCGGACCTCGGCCTCTGCACGCAAACATTGCGCGGCCCGGGCGCCTCACCCACCGCCTCTCGGTGACCACCGCTCCCCCGTTCTCTACCAGCGACCGTCTCCCCGACGACGATCCCGGCCCTCGACGCCGGCACCCTGCGGCTGCCCGTGGCAACTGCGTCTCCGAGCTGCTCCCCGACATCGTCTGGAACCAGGGAGACGCCGCCCGGTGGATCGAAGCGGATGCCGCGCCCCGGACCCGGCGGCAGTCGAACAGTTGCTGACCCGATTGGTGGCGGATCTACTCGGCTGAGCCCGCCGCCGGCAAGAGCGCCTCCACCCGCGCCCAGACGGATGCAACGCTAGTGGTACACTCCCCGCTGATGTCTCTGGGACACGCGATTCGCGGAGTGGCTCGCCACCCGATGCGGGCCTACTACTGGCCGATCGCCGCCGCGGCGTTGCTGGCCGCGAGCGCGTTCATGCCCTGGATCTCGGTAGGGACACGGCAGTTCGGCGGAGTGCCTGACCTGGCTGGACTCTGGGTGCTGGCGTGCGCGCTTCTCGCGGTCGTCCTGGCCGGTCTCAGCATCGTCACGCGCAAGAATTCGCGGCATCCCCTGCTCTTGGTAGGCCTATGCGCGTTCGGCATCCTCTTTCTGGCCGAGCAGTTGATGCAGCGGTCAGCCGCCCAGCAGGGATGGTCGACGTCGCAGGCACGCGCCATCGTCGAGGGCGGACCCGCGCAGCCCACGCCAGAGCCTACCGTGGCGCCCGGCGCCTACGTCGGCCTCGCCGCCGCCACCGCGATTTCCCTCTTTGGCCTCACGGTCGTCTTCAAACGCGCGCCTCGCATGCAAGCCGAGGCGACCGACGACGACGTCTAGCGGTTTCCGGGCGAGGCGTTCGTCTGGCGGCGTTGCTTCCTCGGTCACAGCCCGCCTGGCTGCTCCCTCGTCGCG
>CALBET010000057.1 GCA_937888665.1 uncultured Acidobacteriota bacterium | reverse complement strand
CCGAAGTCGAAGATACCCTGGCCTTCGAGGAAGAACTCCCGCTTCTCAGGAAAGAACAGGCTGAACCTGGTGAGGTTGACCTGCTGCTCGTCCACCTCGACCTGCGCGAAGTCGGTGTTGTAGGTGAAGTCGGCGGTCAGTCCCTGGGTGACGCCGTACTTCACGTCAAACCCGGCGTCACCGTCGAGCGCGTTTGCGAAGGCCGGGGTCGCCAGCCGATCGGTGGACAGGTCCGAAATGAGATACGGCTTGATCTCGAGGTTGCCGCCGCCGGGGGGTGCCTCGACGCCGACCACGGCGCCCGCGACCGCCAACTCCATGATGCCGGACAGGCCATAGGCGGCCGGCACAGCCGTGAGATACGAGGTTTCGTTCTTCCACCGGACGATGCGCCGCAGGTTGACACCCCAGGTCTGGGCGGCGCCGGGGCTGAACCGGACGGTCTTGAAGGGGATGGCGATCTCGACCGTCCACCCATTCTCGAATCGGTCGGTTCTGACGTCCCACACGCCATTCCAGTCGCGGTTCATGTTCCCTGCGGTGATCTGTCCGTCGAACATGCCCCCGAGCGGGTTGGTGTGGAACATGTACCCGTTGCGTCGGTCGTAGAACGTGTCCAGGACTACGGCGAAGTTCTCGTTCTGAAAGATCCCCAGGTTGTCGCGCCGCATCTCGTTCGCGACCATCCGATCCGGTTGCGAGTCCCAGCACCGGGCGGCGACGTAGATGGTGTCGTCGTCGAAGAAAATCCAGGTGTCGGTCTTTTCGGTGGCCGGCGCGCCCTCATCCGGCTCCTGCTGGATGAAGTCGCTGACGGCCGGAATGGCGGCATAGACCGCCTCGTCGAGCCGGCCGTCCAGTGAGATCGGGTTGTCGATACGCGTTGCGCGTATCGTGGCTTGGCCCCGGGCATTGCGGGCCACCATGGCCGGCAGCGCCGGGGGCGCCGGTCCGTCGATGATCCCGGGCGGGGTCAGGGCGAAGCCGGCCACGCGGGTGGTCCCGTCAGCTGGCTCGGTCGGCACCACGGGCGGGACTCGCGCGCCGGTCGGCGGGGATGATGTCGGAGCCCGGCGCGCGTCGTCGTCGGGACCAGCGCCAGGGCCAGGCCCGACCTCAGGCGGCAGGACGAGCTGCGCGGCCAGTGCGTCCTGGAGCCCGAAGAGGTCGCCGAGCTCGCCGTCCACCAGCGCCGAGCGAAGCACCCGGCCCGAAGCGGTGTCGGTCAGCAGCGCCGTGATACGGAGTCTGGAGCCGATCCGCTCCTGGGTGCCCTGCGCGATCCGCGCCGCGCCACGCAGTTCAGCCGCGAGGACCGACCCCACGTGCACCCCGTTGCCAAGCGCCGTCGCCAGGCTTTCGGCGATACCCGCGCCGATCCAGTCGTCTTCAGGATCACCGCCAACGTTGGTGAACGTGACGACGACGACCGTCGGACCGGCGTCGCGGCCAGTGGGAGTCTGGGCCCCGGCGCGGCTGGCGGAGACACACAGGACCGCCGCCAGGGCGGTCACGATGATGCCGTTCGGTGTGGATGACAAGAGCGGTCGAATTGTAGCCGGTGTGTCCAGGGTAATCGTGATAATCCGTGCGGCGTGGCGGATCGAGACTAGCCCTTGGGGACGAAGGCGAGAAACCGTCGGGGGTTATCGACGAGAATTTTGCGGATCGCCTCCTCGGGCACACCCGCGAACCGCAGTTTCGGCACGAACTGCGCCAGCACCGAGGCCCATCCGTGGCCGTAGTACCGATTGAACTGACGTTCGTTGCCCTGATCGGACGAGAACAGAATGTGATCCACGAGGCCGGCCTCGAGCAGGTCCTGGACCATCCGCACCTTATCGTGGGCGGGTATGTCGGACCGACCCATTTCGTGTCCCAGCGTATCGAGCCCGATGAAGGCGCCGCGTCGCGCCACCTCCTTGTGGGTCCCGAGCGGGTCGTGCTCCGGTTTGATCGTGGCCATGTATCCGATGACGACGTGGGAGAAGTCCACCCCCTGCCCGCCGATGGTGTCCATCTGGTCCATCGCACAACTCGGACAGCTCTCGTGCGGCGTGTGCGTAAAGATGGGGAGACCGGTTCGCAGATGGGCGCGAGCCACGGCGCGGTGCACCTTGCGTTCGTCCGGACGCATCTCGAGCGAGGAGGCAATCTCGCCGAAGGCGCCCCAGCGTTGCGCGGCGGCATCGCTGACCAGCTCTTCGACCAGGTCGTCCTCCGACATCTCCGCCACCCGTACGGGGTAGTTAGAGAAGCCGATGTCTTCGAAGTATCCGCCGGCCATGACGATGCGTACGTCGCTGCGCGCGGCGATGGCGCTCAGGTTGCGCACCTGATCGGCGGTCCGGCGACCGGTCGCGGCATCGACGATGCAGCCGAGTCCGTTGAAGGCACACTCGCGCAGTTCGTTCACGGCCAGGTCGATGTCCTCGCGACCGACATGTTCGTGGAAGAGGGTCGCGCCGTTGGCGAGAGCGTCCGGAGCCACGTCGCCCTGCAGGGTTCGGATCACGGCGCCCGCCGGGAAACTTGGGGCATCGACGCTGGTAAAACGCTGCTGGGCCTGGAGGGGGAGCACGCCGGTCCCGGCGGCCACCACCCCGGCGCCGGCGGCGGTGCCGAGCAGCCCCAAGGCTTCGCGGCGGGTGAAGCGTGAGTCGCGTGTCGGGTTGGTCATGGCTGTTCCTCGCGCAGGTGAGCGCATAGTATGGTCCGAGTCGGGCTTTTGGCGCACAGATTCGGCGCGACGCGCTCGAGCGCCTTCACGTGCCCACCGATGGCGCTCGCCATGCGGCCCTTCGCTTCAGGATGTGAAACAGGGCAGTCCCAATTGCGTGTAGGTGGAGGTCGCTTCTTCACCGGCCCGGACCCAGACGGAGAAGACCGCGGGTCCATCGAACGTATCCTGGGCGACGAGTTCGTAGTTCGACCCGACGAACGCCCCGATCTGGGTTCCTTCGAGCCGTCCCGGGAGGTCGCCAAGAATGACGATCGGACGTTGTTCAGCGAGGGTCTCGGCCACCAGACGGTCCTGGGCATGCTGTTGGTCGAGTCCGGCTGGAAACGTGGCCAGCCCTCCCGCGAAGCGCCGTTCCGCCAGGAAATAGACGTCAGGGTGATAGCCGACAACAAGCACCCGATCTGATGGCTCGGTACACGTGTGCAGCCATCGAGTGAGTGCCCGCACGCCGGTGCTGTCAGGAGGTGCAAGCAGGTCGAGTGGGCGCCGGGCCAACGCACGAGGCCGGTCAGCCAGTTCGGCGAGCACCGCCGCTGGGCCACCCCAGACGCCGGCTCTCTCGAACTGACGGTCGATCTGGCCATACACCGCGACACTCGTGAGGGTGAGCACCCCGAAGACCAGGAGGCCGAAGCGAGCGCTGAACCGCACGATGCGTGGCGCCGCGCCGTGTCCGGGGGTGTCGCCGTGGTCGGCGCGCTCGCCACGCCAGAGGCCCAAGAGCCCCGCGGTCAGGACGACCGTAGGGACGATCACGTCCGGCAACCGTGAATCCAGATTGCCGCGAATCAACATGAGATTCATCGCCACGGCCAGCACGGCGGTGGAGAGCATGCGGGCGTGGGTCACCGGGTCCCGTCCCCGACGCCACGCCGCGGCGACCAGCGGGGTGACGAAGATCCAGCAATAGAGCCACGTAGCGGCGTTGTAGGGACTGAAGACGTCCCCACGAATGGCCACAGTCGGCAGCCGCAGAGCCCGTTGCACACGTTGGAGGAGGGGCTGGCCGGTCAGGAAGAACGAGCCGCGGTCGATGTTTCCCGTGTCCTCGACGTCGGGATTGAGTACCAACGCTGTGAGGTTGGTCGCAGACGAATCGAGGAGTCCATAGCGGTAGACACGTTCACCCTCGAACTCGAGGACCCGAAGCCGATGCACATTCTGTTGGCTCACGCGAGTGCGGTCATCGACGTCCGGGCTCCACCGCACCTTGACCCAGGGCAAAGGTGGAGGCCCCAGCGTGACCAGGCTGCCGGTGCCTTCGAAATGGAAGGCCCGGAGTGAGACGAACCGACCAGTCGTAAAGATGGACGTGACCCGGCCGAGCCCGCCACCCGACTCGCGCATGTCGCCGGCCACGGCGAGAAAGATAAGTTGAGGCAGGACGAGGGCGAGCGTCGCACCAGAGAAGACCGCCAGCGCCCGGATTCGGGTCGCCAGCCCTTTCTGGAGCCGGCTGGTCGCAATGGCTGTGACCGCGAGCAATCCGATATAGAGACCGTAATCGGTCCTGATGAGGGCGGAC
>CALBET010000056.1 GCA_937888665.1 uncultured Acidobacteriota bacterium | reverse complement strand
TCTCCCCGCTCTACTCAAAGAAAAGGCCCGGCACGAGTGCCGGGCCTTGGTGTGACGTCGCGGCGGGGCAGCTGCCCCGCCGCGCGAGTTCGTGCAGCCCGCTAGCCGACGCTGAGGAGCTCCAGCTTGCCGGTGCTGTCGCTCATCCGGTCGACCGGCACCCCCATCTTGTCGAGAATCGTGAGGTGCAGGTTGGTGATGGGCGTGCGCTCGGCATAGCGGATGTGTCCGGCCGGCTTCAACTGACCCGATCCGCCGCCCACCAGTACGAGGGGCAGGCCCTTGTTGTCGTGGCGGTTGCTGTCGGACATGCCGGCGCCGTACAGCATGACCATGTGGTCGAGCAGCGTGCCGTCGCCGTCGGGGGTTGCGCGCGCCTTCTCGAGGAAGTGCGAGAACAGCGTCAGATGGAACGTGTTGATCTTGGCGACCTTCTCGTAGAGCGTGGGGTCGTCCCGGTGGTGTGAGGTCGGGTGGTGCGAGTCCGGCACCCCGATTTCCGGGTATGTCCGGCCGCTGATCTCGCGCGCCAGCATGAACGTGCTGACCCGGGTCAGGTCGGTCTGATAGGCCAGCAACAGCAGATCGAACATGAGCTTGGCGTGCTCGGCATACGTGGCCGGCACGCCGGCCGGCTGGTCCACCTCTGGGAGCTCGCGGTCGCTCTGCGCTTCCGCCATCTGGATGCGCCGTTCGATGTCGCGCACGGCTTCGAGATACTCGTTCACCCGGAGGCGGTCGTTCGCCCCAAGCCCGCTTTGTAGCGAGCCGATCTTCTCCGTGACGGAGTCGAGAATGCTTTGGTCCTTCTGCATCCGGGCCAGACGCGCGGCCGGGTCGGTCGACCCACTGTCGCCGAACAGTTGCTCGAACACCGCACGCGGGTTGTTCTCGCCCAGCAAGGGTGTGGTCTCGTTGCGCCAGGAGATCGTGTTGGTATAGGTGCAGCTGAAGCCGACGTCGCACGACCCGGAGACGTCACGGCTATCCAGCGCGAGCTCGAGCGAGCCCAACTGGGTGTGTTGCGCGAACTCGCGGGCCAGGATCTGGTCGACGGAGATACCCGCTCGCAGGTTCGATTCGGTCCGAGTTGGCGTGACCCCGGTCAGAAAGCGGGTGGCGGCGCTGGCGTGCACGCCAGCATTGCTGGGCACACCGTTCAGGCCGGTCACCAGCGTCATCTGATCACGATACGCGGCGATCGGATCAAGCAGACGCGTGATCTCGAAGTCGGTGCCCTCGCCTTCCGGCGTCCAGTGTTTCATGGCCATCCCGTTCGGCACATACACGACGCCGAAGCGGCGCACGGGGTTGGCGGCGCTGTTGCGGATGGCGGCGAACGCGGGCACCATGCCGTCGAGCAGCGGAAGCGCCAGCCCGGCGCCGATACCGCGCAACACCGTGCGGCGGGGAATAGCCTTCTTGGTAATCATCATGAGTCGGATCTCCGCATCTGGAACGCGTTGCTCTGTACAATCCCGAGAATGATCGATGACCAGCGGTAGTCGTCGCCGGCCGCTTCGCGGACGATTCTCCGAACGGTCGGGGCGTCATAGTACTCAAGCCCTCGCCCCAGGGCATATCCCATCAATTTTTCGGTCACGGTCCCGACGAAGTCGTCAGGCCGGTCCAGCAACAGATCGCGCAGACCAGTCGGCCCGGTGAAGGCACCGCCGTCCGGTAGGGTTCCCGAGGCGTCGATTGGGGTGCCCGCCTCGCTCAACTCGCGCCAGGCGCCGACCGCGTCGAAATTCTCCAACGAGAAGCCGATCGGGTCCATGGCGGTGTGACACACGGCGCAGGCTGGATTTTCGCGATGCTGCACCATCGCTTGACGCATGGACAGCGGCTCGCCGTCCGCGTTCTTCTCTTCCAGCGTGGGGACGTTGGGAGGCGGCTCAGGCGGCGGCGCGCCCAGCAGATTCTCGAGCACCCACTTTCCACGCAACACGGGGGAGGTCCGGTTCGGATACGAGGTGACCGTCATCAAGCTGCCGTGGCTCAAGAGCCCCGCGCGTTCGCCCGGTTCGAACGTGACCTTCCGGAACCGGTTGCCGTAGATGTTCGGAATCCCGTAGTGCCGCGCCAACCGTTCATTGACGAAGGTGTAGTCGGCGCTCAGCAGCTCGAGCAGGCTCGTGTCCTCGCGCAGCAGGTTCTCGATGAAGAGTTCGGTCTCCATCTGATACGCCTCTCGCAGGTTCTCGTCGAAATCCGGGAACGCGATCGGATCGGGGTAGGCGGCCTGAATGTTCCGCAGATGCAGCCACTGACCGGCGAAGTTGTCAACCAGCGACCTGGAACGCGGGTCGGCCAGCATCCGCCGAACCTGGTGCTCGAGTACCGCCGGCGTGCCCAGGGTGCCGGTCTCGACGGTGGACATCAGTTCGTCGTCCGGCATGCTGCTCCACAGGAAGAACGAGAGCCTCGACGCCAGTTCCACGTCGCGGAGCGCGTAGGTCACACCGGGCTGGCCATCCACCGGGTCGTTTTCGATGCGGTAGAGGAACTCCGGGTCGGCGAGCAATCGCTCGAGCGCAAAGCCGATGCCCTCGTCGAAACTTCCACCGGCCCGACCGGCCTCGAAGAAGCCGAGCAGTGTTTGCACGTCGCCGTCGGTCGCTGGACGCCGATAGGCGCGCCGAGCCAGTGTCGACAGGATGGCGGTGGCGCACGGCATCTCGTCCGCCGCGGTCGCTGGCGTACACGTGAACACCTTCCGCCGTGTCGGCGTGTCGCCAGGGCCATCCACGGTGTAGGGGCCACTGATCTGCACAGTGTCCAGCGCCGGGTTGCTGTCCGGCATGTCGTCGACGGCCAGCGCGAACCCGGTCTGACGGGGTTGCAACACGCCGTCTTCTTCCCACGTCTCACGTGGAAACGAGACGGCGATCAGGTGGGGTCCGGCGTCCACGTTGATACGCACTTCGATCCCGTCGTCGGCGTGCAGCGTGTACGATTCCCACTCGTCGTCCCCACGCACGTTGCCCGCGAAGCTGGCCGGGGCCGGCATGCCAGGCGCTTCGCCGCCGAATCTGAACTGCCGGATCCGTTTCCCGTCCAGTCGAATCTCGACCTCGTGCGCCTGATCGATTCCGCGGACGTAGCCCACGTAGTTGGTGCGGAGGCGCAACTGAATCAGATACTCGCCGTCGACGGGGAAGTGGTGGCGCACGGCCGTGCCGCCGCGGGACCCGAACGGTAAATCCTCGCTGTGCTGGTTGTCCTGCACCAGTCGTAGCGGCACTTCGTAGGTCTTGATGACCGTGCCACCGGCGGGCGCCCTGCCGGTCGCCAGTCGGCTGATCTTCCGGGAGGCGGAGACGTAGCGCCCAAAGAGCGCGGGCGAGAGTGACAGCGCCCCGGCGTTGTTGTCGAACCCATGCCGGTCTGGGGCATCGGCCGGAATCCACTCCGAGACGTCAATGTCGAGGTCGAGCAGATCGCGAATCACATTCCGGTATTCGGTCTGATTCAACCGGTGGAATGCTTGCGTCCGACCAGGGTTGGGGCTGGCCTCGGCGGCGCGGTCCAGTTCGTCCTCGAGCCAGCGTCGAAAGCCGTCGTAGCGTTCTTTGTCGGGGCGGGGCCGCGGCTGTGGCGGCATGGCGCCCACGCGCAGCTTCCGCACGACGCTCTCCCAGATTTCGGGTTGCTCGGCGACATTGTCGACGTTGACGTCGTCGAGCGCCAGACCCACCGCTCGCAATTGGGAGATCAGGAGCGAACGGGGCTCGTCCGTGCCGTTGACGTAGTCCCCGTTGTGGCAGGTGACGCAGTACTCATCGACCAGCGCGCGCTGCGGCGAGACGGTCGTCGCCCCGGTCGGGGCCTGCGGCTGCGGTCCGGCGGCTTCCGGCGCCAGTGAGGCCCAGCCGGCCACCGCCAACACCGCCGCGCCGACCGCGCATACACGTCTAGCCACTGACCGGCCTTTCTGCAGGGTGGTCATCCACGTAGAGTTCGAGACACGATAGTGTTGCCCCAGACGCCCGTCGTTGTCAATCGCGATCGGCTGCGGTAGGATCCAGCCCAATGGTAGTGCCGGGCCCGGCGTGCGGGTCCCGCTCATGGAGACGACGCCAATGCATCTGAGTGCCTCCCCTACGTGCTCTTCCCGGTGCATCGTGCCGCGAGAGGGCTGGTTTCTGACGCTGGTTGTCTGCGTGGCGCTAGGCGGTTGGCCGACGCCAGGGGGCGCCCGACCACTGGGCAGGGAGGCGGACGACGTTCCGCTCATCGCGGCGGTGAAGTCAGAGGACCCAGCCGCGGTGAGGGCGTTGCTCGACGAGGGGGCCAACGTGGATGCGGCGCAGCCTGACGGCGCGACGGCGCTGCACTGGGCGGTGTTCCGCGACAACGTCGCGATTGCCGACCTCTTGATCGACGCCGGCGCTGATGTCGGAGCGTTCAACGAACTGGGGGCCACCCCGCTCTGGCTCGCAGCGGACAACGGCAGTGCCCCCATGGTGGAGCGCCTCCTGGCGGCGGGAGCCCGTCCGAACGTCGCGTTGCCCGAGGGCGAGACCCCACTGATGACCGCCTCGCGGACCGGAAGCGTCGGAGCGGTGAGGGCCTTGCTGGGGGCCGGTGCCGAGGTCGACGCCTCGGAGGAGACCCGTGGTCAGACCGCCCTGATGTGGGCCGTGGCTCAGGGGCACCACGCGGTGGTGGCCACCCTCATCGAGCATGGCGCGGACGTCTCGGCTCGGTCCAAAGAACGGGCGCGGCTGATGCATGCCGCCAACACGAACGCCTCGCAGTACGACCAGGGGATGATGTGGAACCGCGGCGGGTTCACGCCGCTGCTGTTTGCGGCTCGACATGGCGACATCGAGTCGGCGAAGCTGCTTCTGAACGCTGGCGCGGGTGTCGACGATGCCGCGCCAACCGGCGGCACCCCCCTCGTGGTGGCTGCGC
>CALBET010000055.1 GCA_937888665.1 uncultured Acidobacteriota bacterium | reverse complement strand
GGCACCAGGTCATCAGGTGTCCCGCCGGATCGTGCCCACCGAACCGCGGACACTGGACGAACAGACAGTGTCCCCCGACGCGCACGCGCCCGGGTGCCTCCCGGAAAAGCTCGATGCGGCAGGGTTGGTCGTTTGGCAGCTCGTTCGACTTGCGGGCCCGAAAACCGGGCTTTTTATAGCATGCGCCCTCAGGGGTGTCAAGGAACCCGGTCCGCGTCAGACGCCGGAGGACACGCGCGAAAATCCTCTATTTTCGCAACTTGTTCGCGTCTCTGTTCCGGCCACGCGGCAGCACCTGGAACCGTAACTCGCAACATACGTCGCCGGCGGGGCATCCCGCCTGACTGCGTTGTTCCGCGGTCACAAATACCCAGTATTCTCCCTCTTCTCGCCTTGTTCGGCCGGTCCAGCGCCGGTCTCGGTGCGACGCGGGACTCCCACCACGGGCTGCTCGGCGAATCGGCGACCAGAGCCGGCGATTGCCACTATACTGCCTAGAGAAACCCGGGTGGAACGCCGCCCGGGTGACTGCGCCATGTCGAGACCCTCAATTCACGGTGTCCGCTCCCGCCGGGTGCCGTTCGCCCCGCTGGTCGCCGCCGCGATACTCGCGGCACCGCTGGCTCCGACGCGGAGCGCGGTCGCGCAGAGCGGCAACGAATCGATGTTCGTCAGCGTCCTGGATTCCAGCGGCGCCCCGGTGGCCGGGCTGACCACGACGGATTTCATTGTCGAGGAGGACGGGACCGAGCGCGAGGTGTTGGGCGTGCAGCCGGCGGTCGCCCCGATGCAGATCGCGGTGCTGGTCGACACGAGCGGCAGTGTCACGGACGCGACCGGGGACCTGCGGCGCGGGTTGGAAGCGCTCGTCGACCGCCTCTCCGACGGCAACGAGCTTGCGCTCCTGACGTTCGGCGGCACCCCCCGTATCCTCGTCGAATCGACTGCGCGTCCCGACCGCTTTCGAGACGGCATCGGCCAGGTGTTCCCGGCGTCGAACAGCGCCGCCTACCTCCTCGACGCGCTGGTGGAAACCGCGCGCGGATTCGAACGGCGGGAATCGGCGAGGCCCGTCATCATCGCCATCACCGGGGAAGGGCCCGACTATAGCAACCGGGACTCGGCGCAGGTCCTCGACGCGCTGAAAGACAGCCGAGCGGCGGCACACATGATTGTCCTCCGGGGAGCCCAGAACCCAGCATTCAACACGGACCCGACCGAATTCGGGGTATCGGACGGCGACCGCGAACGAGATCTCGTGCTCGACCAGGGTCCGCGCACGTCGGGCGGTCAGCGGCACGACCTCCTCTTGAGCGCCCGGCTCCACGAGACACTCGACGAGCTCGCGGCAGTGCTGATCAATCAATATGAGGTCGTCTATTCTCGACCGGCCAGCCTGATCCCACCGGAGGCGATCACGGTCCGGATGCGCCGCGACGATCTCAGTGCCCGGGGAACACCGGTGAGACGGACCGGAGGCTGACCATGCATCGAACCCTTCAGGGCATCTTCCATGTTGTGGTCACGATAGGTGCCATCGGGGTGGCGACCGCCGCCGCGCAGCCAGCCGACCAGCCCGCATTCCGAGCCGGCGTGGATCTGGTGGCACTCAACGTCACCGTGACCGACAGCGACGACCGGTATCTCACCGACATTGAACAGGGCGGGTTTCTGCTCTACGAAGATGGGGCGATCCAGGACATCACGTTCTTCACGCGAACCCAGCTCCCGGTGGCGCTGGCCCTGCTGATGGACACCAGCGCCAGCATGACGGACAAGATGTCGACGGCCCAGCAGGCGGCCATCGGGTTCGCCGACCGCTTGCGCGAGCAGGATCTCGCCAGCGTCATCGATTTCGATAGCCGGGTCGAGATTCTCCACGAATTCACGAACTCGCTCGACGACCTGACCGCGGCCATTCGCCGGACCTCCGCGGGCGGCTCGACGTCGCTCTACAACGCGATCTACATCTCGCTCAAAGAACTCGCGAAAGTCGGCGCCGCCGCCGCCGACGCGGACGAGATCCGTCGGCAGGCCATCGTGGTGCTCTCCGACGGCGAAGATACGTCCAGCCTGGTCGAGTTCGAAGAAGTGCTGGAACTGGCGAAACGGTCCAACACGGTCATCTACTCGATCGGGCTCCGGTCACAGGAACGCCGGACGCGGCGGGGATTCCGGGAGGCGGACTTTGTCCTACGCCAGCTCGCCCAGGAAACCGGCGGCCGGCACTTCTTCCCCGACACCGTGGAGGAGCTGCCGGAGATCTACCAGCGCATCTCCGACGAGCTCTCCAGCCATTACACGTTGGGGTACGCGTCGAAGAACCCGCTACGGGATGGTCAGTGGCGCCGAATCGTCGTGCGCGTTGACCGACCCAACGTCGCGGCCCGGACGAAACAGGGCTACTACGCGCCGCGGGTCAGGTGATTAGGTGACCCGCGACCGGCCCGTGGTCGCGCGGTCCTCTCAACAGACCACACCATCCACGGGCCACGAGACAGACCGATGAACCTACTCCCGCTTCTGCTCTACATCGCGGCCGGCGTCGCCTATGGGCTCCACTTCGCACGACGCAGCCCACGAGCCGGCCGGATGGCGACGACGTCGCTGGCGGCGGCGGCGCTCGTCCACACGTTTGTCATCGGCATGCGGACGATGGAATTGGGACACCTCCCGTTCGTGGGCGCCTCGGCGGCGATCTCGGCGTTCGTCTGGCTGCTCGCCGTAGCCTATCTGTATACGGAGGTCTCGACCGACGAACGGGCCATGGGGGTCTTCATTGTGCCCCTTCTTGTGGTGCTGCAGGCGACCTCCGCCCTGGGCCACCGGGTGATCGAGCCGACGCCGTTGCTGGACAGCCCGTTGTTGGCGGTGCACGTGATGTCGGTGTTGTTCGCGTATGCCGGCTTCGCGCTGGCCTGCGTCGTCGGCATCACCTACGTGCTGCTCTTTCGCGAACTCAAGGCGAAGCAGCTCGGGTTCTTCGCGGCGCGCCTGCCGTCTTTGCAGGTGCTGGATGCCATGAACGGCAGAGCGGTCGGCATCGGGTGGCTGTTTCTGACCGCAGGGCTGGCAGTGGGCGCAGTCTGGTTGTCTCAGCTGCAACCCGACACGCTCGACCCTCGAGTGCGCGCCATGTCGGTGTTCGATCCGAAGATTTTCGTCGTCCTGCTGAGCTGGCTCGTGTACTCGTTCGAGCTCTACGCGCGGCGCGCCATCGGGTGGAACGGGAAACGCGCGGCCTGGCTCTCGGCCCTTGGATTTTCGATTGTGCTGCTCAATCTCGGACCGGTTGGCTACTTCCTGACAGAGAGTCACAATTTCTAGCCAGTGGGAGGACAGCACCGGCGAGGGCCCGCGACAATGCGCGCCCCGCGGCCACGGAGTGGGGC
>CALBET010000054.1 GCA_937888665.1 uncultured Acidobacteriota bacterium | reverse complement strand
CTGCAGGCCCGCTGAACCGCGGCGACATATCAGCGCCCTGGCAGCATGAGGTGAGCCGAGGTGGTGCCAGGCTCCATGATCCAGGTGCCGGTCTTGGTGTAGCTGCCCTGGTCCGGGAGGCCGAGCGATTCGGCCGTCGCAAACGGCACCGCCACTGTGAGGTGGATGTTCGCCGAGTCGGCGTCCTCCCCGTTCAGCGTGTAGTAGACGCTGCCGAACGTGGGGATTTTCCGAGAGCCGTCACCCTCGGCGGCGTCGCGCATCGCGCGGATAGCCTCCGCTGTCTTGCCGGACATGTTCCAGGCCCGATTCTGCTTGACGCGGTCCAGGTTCTCTACGCTCGTGCACTGGACGCTGAACGAGCGGGTCGGTTCGTCCGAGCGGTCCCAGCACATGAGCCCGTTGGACCCGTCTCGAAGGACCTCATGACTGCCGTCGGCCGCCATTCTGATCACCATGGCGTCCGCCTGCATGGCCGGTGGCGCGGCCAGTGTGGCCCGCGCAATCTGTTCCGCGTGCGACTGGGCCTGCGCGTGCTCGGAGACCGATGTTAGAAGCAAGAACAAGGTACATGCCGCTAGTACGAACCGCTTCATCGCCACCCTCCATTTGTACCAGACCGTGCCCGGTGGGTCACGGAGATTGCGCATCAATCATCGCATAGTGATGCCATCCACTCGCATTGGTGCCAAATGGCGACGGTTCGCGCGACCTGATGGCGTACGCCCGACCCGTGACGCCTAGCTCGTGGGCACGGCGGCGTCCTTCAATCGATGGAGACCGAGTCGGGTGAGCAGCGCCTGGTCCGCGGCAGCCTCGGGGTTGGCGGTGGTCAGCAGTTGGTCGCCGAGAAAAATGGAGTCGGCGCCGGCGAGAAAGCAGAGGGCCTGGGTTGCGTCGTTCAACTGCAGTCGTCCGGCGCTCAGACGCACCCAGGTCTTCGGCAGCAGGATACGGGCGACGGCCACCATGCGCACCAGGTCGTCCCACGGCACCGGTTCCTGATTGGCTAACGGCGTCCCCTCCACCGTCACCAGTGTGTTGATCGGCACGCTTTCCGGTTGCGGGTCCTGGCCGGCCAGCTCGTAGAGCAGGTCGATGCGATCCCCGGTCTGTTCGCCCATGCCGAGGATGCCGCCGCAGCACACTTTCATGCCGGCCTCGCGCACCGAGCGCAGTGTGCGTCGTCGGTCGTCATAGGTCCGGGTGCCGATGACGTCGTTGTAGAAGGCGGGGCCGGTGTCGAGATTGTGGTTGTAGTAGTCGAGTCCGGCGTCCCGCAGGCGGTGTGCCTGATGGGGTTCCACCATGCCGAGCGTGGCGCACGTTTCCAGCCCGAGCGCCTTCACCGAACGGACCATGTCCAGCACCTGCTCAAACTCGGGGCCATCGCTCACCGACCGCCACGCGGCGCCGAGGCAGAATCGGTCGGCGCCGTTGTCGAGGGCGGCGCGTGCCGCAGTCCGGACCGCATCTACGCTCATCAGCGGGCTCGTTTCGACCCCCGTCTCGTAGTGCGCCGACTGTGGACAGTAGGCGCAGTCCTCGGGACAGCCGCCGGTTTTCACACTCAGCAGGGCGGCGCACTGGACCTCCGAGGGGTCGCGGTGCTCGCGGTGGGTCTGGCTCGCCAGGAAGACCAGATCGAGGAGGGGGCGCTCGTAGAGTTCGGCGACGGCGTTTCGGGTCATCTCGCTCGGGGGTGTCACAGGTGGAGTGGACATCGACTCTCGATCTTATCCTGCCGGCGCCCCGGGGCGGTACCCGGCAACCCGCAGCGGCTGCAGGCGGCCGTAGGCGGCCGAGCGCCACAGCCACTCGACCGGACCGAAGCGGAAGCGGGCGGTCCACCAGCGGCTCAGCGCGACCTGCAGCGTGAAGATGGCGCACACCACTGGCAGGCCGGACACGATGCCGAGCTGCCCGTACAGCGCGCCTCCGTACCCGTAGAGCAACGTCGTGACCACGACGGTCTGGAACAGATAGTTGGTGAGCGCCATCCGGCCGACGGCCGCCAGGCCGTCGAGTCGGCGCTGCCAGCGCGTGTGTTGGAGCAGGAGCAGGATCACGCAGGCGTAGAACAGCCCCACCAGCGCGTTGCCGACGTCCAGCAACGTGGGGATCAGGGGCCTGCCCGCGACGGGCACCATCGACGACGCCCCCAGCATCGTTCCGACGATTGCGGCTTGCAGACCGAGTCCTGGACCGAGCAGCCACCATCGCGCTCGCGCGAGCCGGGCGCCGTGGCCGGCCAGCGCCTCCAGCACGCGTCGGCGGCCAAGATAGAAGCCCAGCACGAAATACGGAAACGGAGCCAACACACGAACGTCGACCGCCTCGCGCCGGAACCGGTCGAAGTTGTAGCGCAGCAGCTCCGGCAAACTGGCGTCCGAGTACACCCGTGCTGACACCGCCTGCTGGGTCGCGGTGGGGGCCGTCGCTTCGGGCGCAACGAGACCCTGCAGCACCGGCGGCGCCACCAGCCCGAGGAGGCCGACGACGACCAGCACCCGGGTCGAGGCCCGGCGCAGCGGGAGCAGCAGGACGCCCAGCAGGGCATACCGGTGCAGGATTTCCAGCGGATGCAGTAGCGCGTGCGTCACGCCAATCAACAGGAGCAGGAGCAGACGTCTGAGGTAGACCGGGGCGAAAGGGGCGTCGCGCGCCGCGGCCCGTTCCAGCTGGAGGGCGAACCCGAGACCGAAGAGCACCGAGAACAGCGTCCAGAACTTGCCGTCGGCCAGAAATTGCACGAGGGGTGCGCCGAGGGTGTCGGCGCCGGGGCGGGGGGCGAGCGCCTGCTGCGAGAAGTACCCGAAGTTGACAATCAGCATCCCGCCCACGGCCCAGCCGCGGAGCACGTCCAGCGCGTGCACCCGGTCGGAGGTTGACACCGGCGCCGGCGCAGATGAGGAAGCCTC
>CALBET010000053.1 GCA_937888665.1 uncultured Acidobacteriota bacterium | reverse complement strand
GACCCGTCCTACCAGCTGCGCGGCAACGACACGGACCTGTATCGGCGCATGCGCGCGGCCGGCGTCGAGTCGTGGTTCGCCCCCAAAGCGGTCGCCCACCACGTGACGCCGCCGTCCCGGCTCGAAGAGTCGTATCTGCGAGAGACGGCGCTGCACAATGGCTGGAGCTTCGCCCGAAGGGACGCCGCCGAATGGGGCGTGTTCAAGGCATTACTCGTGGGCGCGGCCCGAGTCGGCCAAGCCCTGCTGAGCCACACGCCCCAACTCTGGATGGCGCGGCTGCTTAAACGCGATGAGACGGTCCTGGCATTACGGTGCCGGCGCTGGCGCGCCGAAGGGTACGCGCGGTGCGTCTTGTACGCGACCGCGCCCTCAGTGTTCAGCCAACCCAGATTTTTCTCACGATTCGAGTTCCGAGCGACCACCCAGTCGCTTCCGGGGCACTAGGAGCGAACATGGAGCCCAGAACTCCGGTCAGTGTCATTCCAGCCGCGCGGCTGACTCCCCTGCAGATCGACGCCTGGGCGAAGCTCCAGGAGGCCGACTCGCGGCTGGCAAGTCCGTTCTGTCGGCCGGAGTTCACGCAGGCCGTGGCGGCCGTCTGTGACCACATCGAGGTCGCCGTCGTGGAAGCGGACGGCGCGCCAGCGGGTTTTTTACCGTTTCAGCGCGTCGAGCCATGTGTCGCCAAACCGGTAGGTGGATGCCTGTCTGACTACCAGGGCATGATTGCCCGACGCGGTCTTGTATGGGACCCGGTCGAACTCCTGCGCGACTGTGGCCTCGTCAGCTTCTATTTCGACCACATGGTGGCGACGCTCGAATCGGTTCAGCCCTATCACTACCGCCCTGCCGAATCGCCACTCATGGACCTGTCGCAAGGTTTCGATGCCTATCTGAAAGAGGTCAATTGCAAGGCATGGCGCGAGATGCCTCGCAGAGTGCGCAAGCTGGCGCGAGAACACGGACCGGTGCGGCTTGAGCTGAATTGCCGGGATGCCGCCGTGCGCGACATGCTGATTGAGTGGAAAACGGCACAATACAAGCGGACCAATGGGCGCAATATCTTTGAGTTCGAGTGGACACTTGGCCTTCTCGAAACGGTCCTGGCGAAGCAGTCCGATAGCTTCTCGGGCCAATTGGTGGCGCTCTTCGCCGGCGACGACCTCGTCGCCGCCGAGTTCGGCATGCGCTCGCACGGCACGTATCACTCGTGGATCGGGACATACAATGACCAGTTCCACAGCGCCTCTCCAGGGTTGATGCTGCTCTACCAACTAGGCAGCTGTGCAAGAGACCACGGTATCGATGTCATCGACCTGGGCAAGGGTCCGGAGCCCTACAAACGCACGATCATGAACGGCTCCAACTGGCTTGCCGAGGGGTGCATCGACACCCGTCCCTCCGCGTCGTATCTCAAACGTCTATTGTTCCAGGCCCGACTTCGAGTCCTGGAGTCGCCCATACGCGTGCCTGCGAGGACCTTCGTTCGCGGCGCGGCGCGGGTCGTCCCGCCGTTGCGCAACCTGTTGTGGATGCGCTGACCCCAGAAGATACGAGAAAGAGATGCATACAAGTCCATTACGGGAACTGTGGCGACGCCATCTGATGCTGTGGCTCCTTCTCGGCATCGACGCCGTACTCATTGTGCTGTACGCGATCTACGGCTTGTCCGACCTGCTCACCAACCCGCGATTTGGCCTGATCGAAGACTGGTCATACGGCGAGAGTTTCAACTACCTCAAGGAGCTGAGTATCGCCGGGCTTCTGGTGTTTATGGCGTTTCGTCGCCGTTCTTATGCCTATCTCGTGTGGGCCACCGTGTTCGCATACCTCCTCGCGGACGATGCGACCCAAATTCACGAGCGCATGGGTGAGGTGCTTGCGGGGGCACTGGGTTTTGTCGCCGTGAACTCCTGGCGGGCGGTGGATTTCGGCGAACTACTGTGGTTTGGTGTGAGCGGGGTGGCCATGTTCTCCGGCATCTTCTACGGATATCGTATCGGCGGGCGAGCGGAGCGCGAGATGGCGACGACGCTGGGCCTGCTGCTACTTGCGCTGGCGTTCTTCGGGGTGGTGCTCGATATGCCCTTCGGGACCAGTGGGCTCGTCGACAAGGTCCTGGGTGCGGCCGAGGACGGCGGCGAGATGATGGTCTTGAGTGTGATCCTGTGGCAAGTCTCACGTCGGGCTCGAGGCGTCTGGAGCGCCGGCGACGTGCTGTCGCACGACGCCGGCGTCGACACCGACCGGCCGGACGCCCGCGGCCGAGTACGGCCGGCGGCAGTGGCGGGCGACCTCGACACAGGTCGACGAACGGTATGACGCGCCCCTGCCGCCGGCCTGTCCGCACTGTGGCGGGCCGTGGCCGAGACGCGGGTCACCGCCCAGACGCAGATTGACCTGCCGCCCATCCGCCCGGGTCGTCCGCGCGTGTGCCGTGCGCATGCGCCGGTGCCAGCAGTGCCACAGCCGAGGTGCAGGGGCACCTCCGCTCCAGGCCTCCGAGGCCCTGGCATCCTTGCCTCCGTGCTCCGCATTGCTCACGCCTGCCAGCGACACGCGCTGATAGAATCGGCTTCCTGACGTTGTGTGAAGAAGGCATTAGCGGTGAAGATTCTGCAAGTATTTAATCGCTACCTCCACGCGGGCGGAGAGGAAAACTCCGTGGATCGGATCGCGAGGCACCTCGAACTCGGGGGGCATCGGGTCGAGCGATTCCGGCGGGCCTCAGCGGAATGGCGAGGTCCGGCCGCGCCCCCACGCTGGAAACAACCGTTCTTGCTTGGAAACAACCCCCACGTCCTCCATCAGCTGCTGGCGTCGCATCAGACGTTGCAGCCCGACATCTGGATTTTACACAACGTGATTCCAGTGGTGTCGCTCGGGGTCTATCGTCTGGCGCTCGAGGCTGGCGTCCCGGTGGTTCAGTGGCTCCACAACTATCGACCGCTGAGCCCAAGTGGGGTCGGGACCGGCGCCTCGTATCTCGAGGAGACGCTGCGGGGCGCATGGCGGGGGAGCCGGATTCAAACCGGGGTGCTGGCCTTGCACTACCACAGGATGCGCCGGCGTGGCGACTTCGAGGCCGTGAAGGCCTGGATTCCGGTGAGCGACGCGATGCGACAGACGTTTGAAGCGGCAGACTGGTTTCCAGACCGGTTGGCAACATTGCGGCACTCTTGGGATGCGTGTCAGGATCCCGGCTCCGGTGATGCAGATGACTATTTTCTCTACCTTGGTCGCCTGATCGAAGAAAAGGGGGTTCGCTTTCTGATTGATCTGTTCGCTCGGCCCGAACTCGAGCACATCCGGCTGAAGATCGCCGGCAGCGGCGATCTTGAATTCGAATTGCGGACACACAGTCCGCCGAATATCGAGTGGGTGGGATTCGTTGCGGGCGAGGCGAAGCGACGCTTGGTTCGGGGCGCGCGGGCCATTCTATTTCCGTCACTCTGGCGGGAACCCCTCAGCACGGTCGCCTACGAAGCTTTCGAGCAACGGCGCCCGATTTTCGCGAGCGACAGCGGCGGGATGCGCGAGATCGTCGAGGACGGCGTTACGGGCCGAGTATTGGCGGCCGGTGACGCGAAAGCCTGGCTGGCAGCGATTTCTGGCGCCACCGCCGATCAGACGCGGGTCTTGGGAGAGCACGGGCGCGAGTGGCTGATGGAAGCCGTGTCCCCCGAGCGCTGGAACCAGCAGTTTCTCGAGATCATCGAGCAGAAAATTCCAACGGCCCTCAGATAGTATCGACCGGCGCGGGGACCGGGGCGTCCAGCGGTTCGACCGCATCGACCGCGATCGGGTGGACGCGGAACGTCCTCGGGTACTGATACAAATTATGTTGGTAGAGTGGCGTGACGTGCGGAACTGAGGATATTAGTCACCTTCCTGATATTGCCGCTTGTCGTCTTAATTTGGCAAAAATGATCGAAAGTTAAGTCTGCTTCTTATACTCGTCGTAAATCCATGCGTAGGTCTTGGCCATCCCATCCTTGAGGCGAATGGACGGCTCCCAGCCCAGATAAGACTGAATCTTTTTGTTGTCGCTGTTTCTTCCGTTTACGCCTTTCGGTGCATCGAGTTTGTATGACCGATCCAGTTTTGTCTCGGCGATTTCTTCTACGATATCCACCAGCTGGTTGATCGTTACCAGCTCGTTCGAGCCAAGGTTGATCGGTTCATGAATTTCATTCTTCATGATTTTCTGGATGCCTTCAAAGCAGTCGTCAATATACATGAAACTTCGGGTCTGTTTTCCGTCGCCCCAGATTTCAATTCTATGGTCGCCGGTCTCCTTGGCCACAATCACCTTGCGGCACATGGCGGCCGGGGCTTTTTCTCGTCCACCGTCCCA
>CALBET010000052.1 GCA_937888665.1 uncultured Acidobacteriota bacterium | reverse complement strand
TGCCATCCGGTAACTCGCCGGTCGCATCGATCGGTGTGTTCGCCGCTGTATGGGTTCGAAAACGCCCCACCGCGTCGAACTGCTCAAGCGCAAAACCTGGGGGATCCATCAGTTGGTGACAACTCGCGCAGGCCGGGTTGGCCCGGTGGCGCTCCGTGGCCTCCCGCATCGACAGCACCTCACCGTCGTCGGTCGTTTCTGCCAATGAGGGCACATCCGGTGGTGGAGATGCCGGGGGCGTGCCCAAGAGGTTCTCGAGTACCCATTTCCCGCGCAAGACCGGCGACGTGCGATTGGGATACGCGGTCACCGCGAGAATACTGGCATGCCCCAGAAGGCCACGCCGAGCATTCGGTGCGCCGTCGAGCGACACGCGCCGGAACTGGCTCCCGTAGATGTGCGGAATGTCGTAGTGTCTCGCCAGCCGCTCGTTGACGAACGTGTAGTCCGCCGTCAGTAGCTCCAGAACGTTGCGGTCGCCGCGAAAAATGCTGTCGACGAACAGTTCCGTTTCGCGTCGCATCGCCTGCCGTAGCGCCTCACCAACGTGTGGAAACAGATCCTCATCCGGGTACACCGCCGGCACATTGCGCAGATAGAGCCACTGGCTCGCGAAATTCGTCACCAACGCGCTCGCTCGATCATCGTCGAGCATGCGACGGGTTTGACGCTCAAGCACCTCCGGGTCACTCAATCGACCGGTACTGGCCACGTCAATCAACTCATCGTCGGGCAGACTGGACCACAAGAAAAAAGAGAGCCGGGAGGCCAATTCCAGATCGTTGATTTCGTATGTTGTACCGGGCGGCACTCCGTCCGGGTCTCGCTCGACCCGCAGCACGAACTCCGGACTGGCCAGCAGCCATCGCAACGCAAGCTCAATACCGGCGTCAAACCCACTCGTCGCGCGGCCGTCTTCAAAGAACCCCAGCAGCACATCGAGGTCGCCGGTGGCAACCGGACGTCGATAGGCGCGCCTGGCAAGCGTCGACAGGATGTCTCTGGCGCAGGCGGTCTGCTCCCGTGCCGAGTCCGCCTCCGAGGGCTGACAGACGAAAATCCGCCGTCGGCTTGGCGTCGCCATCGCGGGTGGGTTGTCGGCCGCATCGAACGGACCCGTCACGGTGATCTCGCCCAAGTACGGCTGACGCCGCGAATCAGTTCCCGTGTACGGCCGGAGATACGGCTCGCGCACCGATTCCGGATACGCCCATGTCCTCCGGGCAAAAGTCACCTGGATATCCCGAGGACCGGCACCCACCGGCAGACGAAACTCCCAGTCGCTATCGACCGCGCGTTGCCTGGCTTGCCAGTCGCGGTACGCATCACTGCCCCGTGGGGCCGTGGGAGGGGCTTCGCCCACGACATAGGACTGCACGATCTCATCGTCGAGACGAATTTCGAGCGTATGCGGGACGTCGAAGGTTGCGAGCGCCCCGGCGCCGTTCCGCGCCAGGGCCACGCGCACCACGTATTCGCCGTCCTGGGGAAACTGATGCCGAAAGCTCGCGCCACCCCGGGTGCCGAACGGCATACCCTCGACCCAGTCATCTTGTGAGAGGTCGTTGACCACGCGAAACGTCTCGGTGGTAGCCGACGGTGGCGGTCTGCCCACCGCAAGGCGACTAATTTTTCGCGCCGCCCCCAAATACCGTTCGAGTAGCGTGGGGGAGATACCGAGCACGCCGGCGATGTTGTCGAACCCGTAACTCCCGCCGTCGGCCGGCAGCAGCTCGGTCACGTCGACCTCCAGGTCCAAGAGATCGCGGACTGCGTTGTGATACTCCGTGCGGTTCAGCCGATGAAACGCCTCCGTGCGGCCTGGATTCGGATCGAGAGCCACCGCTTGGTCGAGTTCGCCCTCGAGCCACGCGATGAACCGATCGTACGTCTCCGTATCCGGTCGGGGCCGCGGCAGGGGGGGCATGGCGCCGGCGCGCAGCTTCCGGACAACCTGCTCCCAGACCTCGGGGGCCTCCCCCACCCTGGACACGTCGTGTGCGTCCAGCGCCAGGTCCGCCGTGCGTACCCGTTCGTTGTGGCACGCCACGCAATACTTGTCGAGCAGCGCCCGCTGCCAGTCCTCGTCAGCGGGTGGCTGAGACGCGGTGGACGGGGGGGCCGCCGCCAGGTCAACCGGCACCACGATCGCGCGCACTGTCAGACCCATGACGAGGCCGACCCTCAATCGCGACAACCCCCGCTGAACGGGGATCCTGGTTTGCATCAGGGGTAGTATCAGAGGAAGCCGAAGGCGAGTCAATTCAGCGCCCAACGACAGAATCAGCCGGCCCGGACGCCTCAGTGTCCCCGGCCGGTCGCTGGTCGCCGAACAGCCGGTCAAGCAGGTCCAGCCCCGCGGCTCGCGGCCAAGTTCCGGTGGTGATGTCGTCCCCCAAGACCAGGAGTGTCTCGTCGTCGGTGTAGGCAGGCCAGACCGGCCGCTCGTCGCCATTGGGGTCACCCGTCTCCGCGAACCGGGCCCAATAGCGCATCATCGCCTGAGCCAATCGCCGGTCCTGGAGTTCCAGCGTCGAGAGCCTGCCCTGACGGGCCGCGAACTGGAGGTTGCCGAACAGGTACGGCAACTCGGCGGTATGGGTCGCTCCCAACCCGGTCCATCGGTGCTGAGGCGACACCCGCGCGAACAGATACACGTAGGTCTTCGCGCGTGTGGCGGCCATCCACCGCGCCTGCTGTCGGGCATGTCGGGCAAGCCCTTGGTCGGTCCCGAACCGATTCAACGCCTGATACACCTGGTCGTCGGCGCCGGCCGGGTACTGCGCCAGCACCTCCTCGGCGCCCGAGGCCACGAGCCCACTCACATACGCGTCGTACTCGGCGACCGTGCGAATGGGGGTGCGACGGCCCAGAATGGCAAAGGTGCCTTCGTCCGCGTTCGCACCGATGATCATGGGCACGTCATGCTGTCGCCCGTCGGCATACACCGCCCGCGGATCCTCCGGAATCAGCCACCCGTCCACGATCGGCCCGGCGTCGAACCCAGAGACTGTCGCCAGTTCCTCGAACGGACGCGCCCGCAGGCACCGGAGAGGATCCGGGCGCTCGGCGCACCCGACCGCCCCCGCCAGTCGCTCTCCCCGCTGCTCCTGCGTGCGCAGCGGGGTGTCGACGCCCCGAAGCGCACCGCTCTGCGCCACCGCCCGGTGAAAGAGTCCCTTGGCCAACGGCGATGCCATCAGCACCGACACCGACCGCCCACCCGCCGACTCTCCGAAGATGGTCACGCGCGCGGGGTCCCCTCCGAACTGGTCGATGTTGCGCCGCACCCACTCCAGCGCGGCCACCTGGTCCAGCAGCCCGTAGTTCCCGGACGAGTGCTCGGCGGACTCCGCCGTCAGCAGGGGGTGAGCCAAGAACCCCAGGATGTCGAGGCGGTAATTGAACGTCACGACGACGAGACCTTGCTTGGCGAGTTCCGTCCCGTCATACATCGCCTCCGACCCGGATCCGGTCGCGAAGCCCCCGCCGTGAATAAACACCATCACCGGACGCGGCTCACCATCCAGGGCCGGCGTCCAGACGTTGAGATAGAGACAATCCTCACTCGCGATCATGCCGGGCCCCGCGCCCCGCTGACGCGCAACCGGACTGTATCGGCGCGCGGCGCGAACCCGACGCCAGGGCTCGACCGGCTGAGGCGGGCGCCATCGGAGCGTCCCCATCGGCGGCGCCGCGTAGGGTACGCCCTTGAACGTGACGATGGCGCCCTCGCGAGCCCCCTCGAGCTCGCCCGTGTCGATCTCGACCCGGACCGCGTCCTGCGCGAACGCCGGCGCCCACAGCCCGCCGAGCGCAAGCATGACCGTGAGCACCCGCGCTTGCCTCACCTCGTGGCCTCCTGAGTCTGGGTGAGTCCGGGGCTCTCGACCCGGCCCCCACTGCCCCGAAACGCGTCCAACACAGTCTCGACGTCGCGACGAAACTCGTCGAGCGCTAACCACTCCGTATCCACCAGCCGCAGGACATCGGCGCCCTGCAGCTGTCGCGCGATCTCGCCGAACAGGTCAGCGGTGGTGCGCACAGCAAACGCAGTCGGAGGCTCACCGTCGCCGGCGCCCGCTCCCACGTCGAGGCTATCGTCACCGGCCGGCATCGTCGTCACACACGCGTGCTGATAGTGGATGTAGAGGCGCTGACACGACAGCTCCGCCACCCGGGTGGCCGCGTCGGTGCGTAGGAGCAGAAACTCGCGGCGCCTCACCGGCCGGCTCCCGGGTCCTCTATCTCAATGTCGAACCGGACCCGCGTCACGCCAGGCACCGCGCGCACGATGGCGCCGACAGATTGCTGCGCGAATCCGCTCGCCACCTGTCCACGTACGGTCACAACGCCGCGCGCCGCCTCGACCGTGACCGTGTCAGCGTCCACATCCAGCGCTGTCGCCAGGGCCTGTTCGACGCGCGCCTGGAGGACGGTGTTCTCGGGCGGTGTGTCCAGCCCGGGGCCCGGCGTCCGCGCGGAACACCCACCGCCGACGGCGCACGCGGCGGCCAGCCCAGCGGCGAGCACAAGGCGGACGATGGCGGGCTGGGTCGTCGCTCGTCGTGTCGCGGGTCGGAGCAGGGGTTGGCTCACGCCTTGCCTCCCCGGACCAACTCGACCAGGGTGCGCTCGACAACGCCTTTCGTGAGCGGCACCTTGTAGCCGTTCTTGGAGAGTGGCCTGGCGCCAACCACCGCGACCTCGGCCGCGCGCGCCGCCAGCGCCGGGGTCACGCGCTGGCCCACCAAGACCGCTTCGGCGTCTGGAACCCGCCACGGTATGGGACCCACCCCGCCAAGCACGATGCGCGCGCTGCGGCACACGTCGCCCTCGAGATCCAACACGACGGCCGCGCTGACCACGGCGTGGGTCCAGGCCTCCCGATCCATCACCTTGTGGTACGAACTGCGCGCGCCGCTCGCCGGCGCAGGCAACTCGACCCCGGCCAGAAGCTCATCCTCACCGAGCACGTTTTCACGCGCCGGGTTCACACGGGGCAACGCAAAGAAGTCCGCCGCCGGCACCGACCGGTTGCCAGCCGGTCCCAGCACATCGAACGTGGCCCCCAGCGCGACCAGCGCGACCGCGGTGTCTGATGGGTGGACGATGAAACTCGGTCCACCGCCGAAGATGGCGTGAAACTGGTTCTCGCCGGTCGCGGAGAAACACTGGTTCCCTCCCGCCTTGTAGCAGTCGAAGCCGTTCCGGTAGTACCAGCACCACGGCCGCTGGGAGAGGTTGCCGGCCAGCGTGCCAACGTTGCGAATCTGCGGGGTGGCCACGGTACCGGCCGCCTCGGCCAGCACGGTAAAG
>CALBET010000051.1 GCA_937888665.1 uncultured Acidobacteriota bacterium | reverse complement strand
CAGCGCGGTGAGGATCGGAAGCGGCGGCGCGCATGGCTGGTGGCAGTCGTCGGCTCGGGCGTGCTTCTGCTCGTCGCAGTGACCGCAGCCCTCGCCAGCTTCCTGTCTGCCCCGCAGGGCACGCCGGTTCGGGTCGGCTGGGCGCCGGTGGTCGACCGCGTCGTGCTCGAGAAAGAAGTGCAACAACTGGGCGGCTGGTTGTCCGACGAGCTGGACCGCCCGGTGGTCATGGTCGTCTCCAACGACTACGCCGACCTGGCCGACCGACTGCGGCGCAGGGACGTGGCCTTTGCCGTCGTGCCGCCGCTCTTGTACGTCCGGACCCAGGCCGCCGGCGGTGACCTTGCGCCCCTTGCGATCAAGGAGTTTGATGGGGCCGCGGGAAGCGATGGGTACCTGTTGACCACGCGATCCGCGGCCACGACTGTCGCCGAGTTGCAGGGCGCCACGTTCTGTTTCACGGACCCGGACAGTACGACAGGCTGGTACCTGCCGCGCCGCCACCTGCGCAAACTGGGCTACGACGCGGACACGTTTGTGGGGAAGATTCACTGGAGCGGTGACCACCTTCAGCTGCTCAAGGATCTGGTGGCTGGCAAGTGTGAGGCAGGGGCCACGTACTCCGGTGCCCTGCACGTGGCTGACGACCTCGGCGTCCCGGTCAGCCGGCTGCGCGTCCTGGCGGTGACAGGCTTTGTGCCGCAGGAAATCGTGTGCGCTGGCCCCGCGGCCTCGGACGAAGACCGCGACGCGATGACGGCTGCGCTGCTGCGGTTTGATCCCAAGGAGGCGTTTGGCGTGGAGGCCCTGGGTGCGACGCAGCGCATCACTGGCTTCTCCACGCCCGCCACTGGCATCTTCGACTCGCTGGGTGACGGCGCCCGCGTGGAATTCCACAAGCCGCCCGCCGGGGAATAGCCCCGAAAGAAGCGAAGATTCCTGCTGCGGACGCGGATACACCGCCGCTGACGGCGCGCGCGCCGCCGCTCCTCCTCACCTGAACTCTGCTCAGCCTACGTCGTCGTTAGCGGCACGAACGCCGTCATCGTCGGCGTCTCCACGCCCTCGCAACGAAATCTTCGCTTCTTCCGGGACTAGTGTCAATGCCGCTCACTTAAGCCTCCGTCGCCCCGTTGCCGGGCTCCGGGGTTCGCTTACCGCGGTTGCGCTTGAAGTTGCTCATCTTGATTTTCACGTGTCGTGGATAGCGTCTGGTACTTCGTCGCATTGGCAGCACGAGCTCCCGGATCTTCCGTGGCAGGTCTTTGATGTGTTTCGGGAGCGCACCAGGGCTGCGTGTCATGACGGCCAGGAAGAGTAGGTCGCGCACCTCCATGAGCGCGTATCGGAAGCTGATTCTGTTTGGCGCGACCCCCTCCTGTGCTGCCGCCAGCGCCATTTCTCGTCGGACCAGGTTGTAGGCCAGCAGGATACCCCAGATTTCCTGATAGACGCCGTCCGGCAGTTTGCTGCGGAGACACTCCTTCCGCTCGAGCATGTGAGTCTTAACTTCGTCGTAGGCGAGTTCAATCTCCCATCGTTCATGGTACAACTCGACCAGTTCAGCAGCCGGATACTTCTCGTGGTCGGTCAGCGTCGTGAACACCCGAGACGGTTCGCCGTCGGCTTGCTGATATGCGATGACGCGCCCCATGATTTTGGGTGTTACGTCGGGATTTGCCGTGCGCGCGTGTTGAGGAGCGCGTAGCTCTACGAGCAGACTGCCGTCCTCGAGTTCCTCCAGCTCAATGAACTTGAGGTTGCGGCGCATTCGAACGAGGAAGTGTCGGTCCTCGCCGTGGTCAGTGAGTTCGACGAACGTCTTGTAGTTGATGAAGCCCCGGTCGAGCAGTGTGAGACTGTTGTCAGGCACGGACGCCCAGAGGGTCTCGGCCAGTTCGTGTTCGCTGACCTCGAACGGACCGAACTCGGCGTCGATGACGAGTCGGGACGAAACATCGAGCAAACATGCGCCGCGCGCCTGAGGGTATCCGGCGTCGTTGCTACCTCCGCGACCTCCGGGTTTGCCGAAGTGCTCGAAGTTTTGGTCGGAGTCTGGAACCCGTAGGCACGTGCAATCGACAGCAAACAGCTTGAGTCCCTTGTAGCCGCCACTCGCGGTGCTCGCCTCCGCAGCCCAGGCTTGAGCGGCTCTGCCAAACAGATAGGCAATGGGTGGCGCCCCCAGACGATACCGAGCCTGCGTAACCGCGCTTCGGGCCAACGTTGTGACCCCCGGCAGAACCAAGTCGAGGTGTTCGACAAGCGAAGTGATGGGTCGGTTTGCAAAGAGCCCCATCCCAACGACGAGCCAAACTGCGCTCTCGGCCGGCAGCTTTCGCCGCCGCATCGAGGCCGCGCCTGTTGCATCGAGCGCCTCATCAATCCACTGGGGATCCAGGGATTCGCTGAAGCGGTCGAACAGTTCAGGACCCCGGTCGATGAGATCCTGAAAAGACTCGTGGACGCTGGACATCGTGACCTCCGTTGAGATCGCGCTATCCTGCCGTAATTGGAACCTCAAGCACAGCGGAAACGACGTCGAACCCGCTAACTGATCGGCATTGGGACTAGTGTTCCTGCACAGTGACATTGACGAGTTGCCGCCGGCCCTCGCCCGGATCTCGGCGTCTCTCGTCGTCGCC
>CALBET010000050.1 GCA_937888665.1 uncultured Acidobacteriota bacterium | reverse complement strand
CGAAGACTTGGATTTCCGGGTTGATCTTGGCCAGGACCGTGAAGGGGTCCTCGCAGACGGCGCGCCACACCCGACCCGGTCCGACCACCGGCCAGGCCGGGGTTGACCGGTGCGTCAACGAGAGTCGGTAGCCCTTCGAGCCATCGCGCAGCCCCGCGTAGAAACTGGCAGCCGAGCTTCCCGGCTCGGCGCGACAGCTGAAGCCGCGGTTCACGACGATGAACCGCGGTCGCACCTCATCGACTTCCGCCCACGACTCCCGGATCTCCAGCGCCCGAGTCGGGTCGACCCGCGGCAGATAGATGGCCATACCTGGCATCCCGACCTGGCCAGCCGCATGCACCGGTTCGGCGAGCCAGCGCTCCACCCCGTAGCGCGAGTCGCTCGCCATCACCACATCCACCGTGACCCCAGCCAGCAGCAGGTAGGTGAACAGTCCGGCGACCGCCGACCGCCGCCAGGCGAGCCACCGCCCCGGACCGAGAACATCGGCCAGCGCCTTGCCACCGAAGAGCGCGAGGATGAAGCAGATGCCGAGGAAGAAGCGGTCGTAGTGATACATGACCACACTGATGACGCACAGGTAGTAGGACAGCGCCGGCAGCAACAGGAACAGGTGCTCCCGCCCCCGGGCGCGCACGCTGGAGACCAGGCCGGCGATACAGACCAGGAGCCCGGGTAGGGTCAGACACAACGCCAGCACCCGTACCGACGCCCACGCCATCGCGAGATGCCCGGCCGGGGTCGGGGCAAACATGCGCGCCTCCTGGCTGAGCGGTCCGACCAACACCGCGACGTGGTCCAGGAACCCGGTCAGGTTGAACACCAGGTTGTGGCCCAGCGCGAACACCCCGATACCGGTCATCGCCGCCCAGCGCAGACGACGGTCGGACCAGACGGCGGCGGCCCGGGCCCACGGGCCCGGCGCGGGGATTCGCCGGACGCGATGCCAGACGAGGTGCAGGACCGGGAGCACGTAGAGCCCATACGCCTGGTCTTTCGTGCAGACGGCCAGTGCGGCGGTGAGCGCGAACCGGACGTAGTCACCGGTACGATCGGTCTGCACGATGCGGATGTAAAACAACAGCGACAGCGCGAACCAGAACAGGTATGGCACGTCGACATTGGCCATCTTGGCGTAGTAGACGAACGGCGGCATGGCCGCGACCAGCGCGGCCGCGGCCAGCCCGGCCCGTCGGCTCCGGTACAGCTGCAGGCCACAGAGGTACACGACATACACCGTGCCCACGGCCATGGCCACGCTCATCAGGCGCGCCAGCACGAAGAGCGCGGCGTGGGTGAGGTCAGCGGTCAGGGTGACCACGCCGAGCCATTCGGCGATGAAGAACGGCACATAGAGGATCGTGAGCAGATAGAGCTGTACCGGCGGGTATTTCAGGTGCCAGCCACCGGAGAAACGTTGGGCCACCGCGTCCGTCACGTCTATCGGGTGCAACTCGTCGGGGGCCCAGGTGATCGGCTGTGGAAGTCCCCAGCCGATGGCGACGACGCTCAGCAGGAAGCTGCCGGCCAGCAACAACCACAAGACCCGGTTGGCCCCAGGCTGGGCTGGGCGCGCGCGGCAGTGCCGCGCGACGTGGCCAAGCGGCCACCACCAGAGGGCGGCGAAGATGAAGAGCGAGCCGGTCAGGGGCCAGACATACGCCTGGCCCCACAGCGCATCGTAGGCGCTCCAGCCGGCGCGGGTCGGAAACAGCCGGTCGGCCGGAATCGGCTCAGCGGGCCCCGGCCCGCTGGTCCACAGCACTTCGAGGTCGTAGTCGCCGCCGTGGCTCACGAATGCCACATCGAGAGGATGGAGACCGGCCGTGAGGCGCACGGCCGCCGTCTCGCTCGATGGGCCGTGAGCGCCGTTGTTCACGCGGAGGCGCCCGTCTAGATAGAGCCAGGCGACGTCGTCCGACACGACGGTGAACCGGTAGTCAGCGGCGTGGTCGACCCGTAGAAACCCTTGCCATCTGGCACTAAAGCGGCCCCCGTCGACATCGGCCATGGCGGCCAGGCGTCCGTCCAGGACATCCTTGGCAATGCGGCGGTCGAGTCCCTCCACCGCCGCGGCTCCGGTCCACTCGGTATTCGGGTAGTAACGGGCCACCAGGCCGTGCCTGGACGCGGCGACCGCGGCCAGGCCGAGGCCGCAGGCCGCGCCGATGAGGGCGACCAGACTGATGGCGGAGGTTGTCGATAGGCGCACGAACCGCCATTCTACGGGCTCGCGCAAGATTTCTGGGCGTGCCCACGGGCGAATTGCTGCACGACGTCGCGCCGCCACAGCGCGTGGTTGACGTGCGGGCGCACAGACTCCAGGTGGGCCTGCGCCTGCGTGGGTGTCATACCGCGGTGCGCCACCAGCCAGCAGAGCGCGACCGTGGCGCTCCGTCCGCGACCCGCCTTGCAGTGGATGTAGACCGTCTCCCCGCGCCGTCGATGGGTTTCGACAAACTCGACCGCGCGCTCGATGTCCTCCAGCGTCGGCGGCGTGAAGTCCAGCGTCGGTGTCCGGAGCTGTTCAATGGCGTGCCTGGCGTAGCCCGCGGTCGGGCCGCCGTACTCGATGCACGTGTTGACCACGGCCCGCACGCCGGCCGCGGCCATATCGTCGACCAACCAGGGCAACGGCAGCGCGCCGAGGAGCACGTGGTCCTCGACCTGGTCCCACCAGCGCCGGCTCGGCAGCAGCCGGGCCAGCAGCAGGTTGTATATCAAGGACGGGATGAACAGAAGCCGGATCACCAGATGCCGCACGCTGCGTACTGTAGTCAATGCTGGAGGCCG
>CALBET010000049.1 GCA_937888665.1 uncultured Acidobacteriota bacterium | reverse complement strand
GGGGCCGAACCGGACCCGTGACTTACCGCGATCGCCATCTTCCGGCCGATGGTCTTGGCGGCCAGTGCCTCGAGCCAGGGACGGCTGGTCCCCACCTGCTCGGCCAACGTCCGCTGCGCCTCCGAGAATGTGAAGGTAATCTTCGCCCCGTCGACGTCGATCTGTCGCGCCTGAGCGACCACGGTACCGTAGAAGAATTTCTTCGTCCGTTTCAGTTCACCGAGGAACGCCCCTTTCGGGTCGCCGGTCAACGGCACAGCCGGTTTAGCCGACTCGGTGGCAGGGGCAGGCTTGGCCTTGGGCCGCGTTCGCACGGCCGGAGGCGCCGCCGCGGGGACCGAAGCGGTGCGCGCCACTGGCGCGTCCGGGGATGAGGCGGCGGCGGGCGACGCCTTCGTGACGGCACGGGCCGGGACGGGGGCCGGCCGTTGCTCGAGCCCGTCGACCAGTTCCGCGAGCGGCACCAGCTTGCGCAAGTGCATCCAGCGCAGCATCGCCATCTCGAAGTGGTAGCGCGGCTGCGCGGCGCTTCTGATCTCGAACTCGGCGCGCGACAACACATCGAACCCGCGCAGCAAGTCCTCACGCGAAAACCGCATCGACAGCGCTTGCAGGCGCTCGCGCTCCGAGTCGGCAGCAATCTCCGGGTCGGTCAGCCGGCCGGGGTCCACCTTCAACACGAGCAGGTCGCGCACCAACCGAGACAGCTCCCGGCACACCCCACGCAGGTCGTAGCCAGACTCGACGAACCGACCGGCCAGCTCGAACACCCGCGGCGCCGTCTCGTCGGCCACCGTTTCCGCAACGTCGAACACCGTGTCGCGCCCCACCAGCCCCAGTACCGACGCCGCCGCATCAACGGTCACCGACTCGCCCGCGAACGCTATCACCTGGTCGAGGGCGCTTTGCGCGTCGCGCATGCTGCCGTCCGCCGCCCGCGCAATCAACGCCAACGCGGCCGCGTCAATCGTCACGCCCTCGGCATCGGCGATCGTGCGCAACTGTTCAGTAATCGCCGCGGTGCCGATGGTGCGAAACTCGAACACCTGCGAGCGCGACAGAATGGTGTCCGGGATCTTGTCGAGCAGCGTGGTCGCCATGATGAAGACGACGTGCGCCGGTGGCTCCTCGACAGACTTCAGCAGGGCGTTGAACGAACTGGCCGACAGCTGATGCACCTCGTCGATGATGAACACCTTGTAGCGGTCACGGACCGGCTGAATCGACAGGCCGGCAATGATCACTTCCCGGATGTTGTCGACCTGCGTGTGCGTGGCCGCGTCGATCTCGAGCACGTCGATGTCGCGCCCCTCGGCAATCTCGAGGCAGGCATCGCACGCACCGCACGGATCAGCGGTGGGTCCGCTGACGCAGTTCAGCGCACGCGCCAGAATACGTGCGGTGGTCGTCTTGCCCACCCCACGCGGCCCGGCGAACACAAACGCCTGCGCCAGGCGGTCATGCTCGATGGCGTTGCGCAGCGTCTGCGTGACGCCCCGCTGCCCAATGACGTCATCGAATCGCTGGGGGCGCCACTTTCGAGCAATTACCTGGTAGGCCATTGGGGTCCGGCGATCGGTGTGTCGGGACGAGGCGGTGGCGGGTCTCAGTCGCGACCCGGAAGAACCTGCGGCACATGTCAGTGACTACTTAGCGCTGCTGCCTTCCGGCCCTGACGCGGTTCATAGGCTGAGATTGCACAGGGTCCGGGCCGCGCTGCGACCCGTCACCACACTGGCGGACGGCGCCCCCCCGATCACACGATCCCCAATCGGAGGTTCCCCAGTCTATCGCCCGGTCGGGGACCGATCAAGCGAGTGGTCGCCCGCCCAGGGACGGCAGCCGCGCCGGCGAGACCGCGTGGTAAAATGCGCCCGAGGCCGCTCAGTCCTCGATATCGGCCCCGACCGGGGCACCTTGCGGAGAGATGTCAGAGCGGTTGAATGAGCACGCTTGGAAAGCGTGTGTAGGGGTAACTCTACCGTGGGTTCGAATCCCACTCTCTCCGCCATTCAATTTAGTTAATTGACTGAAAAAAAAGCTTTAATGTCTTGCATTCGCAGTCTATCCCACTTTTATTCCCACATTAATACCGCGCCTGGTGGCTCATGACATCATTGCGCCCAGTTGAGCCCATACCGTGAGCGTATCTGTCGCCGCGTGCCTGGGAACACGCCCGATCGGCGGGCGTTCTCATCAGCTTGGTGGAGGCCCCGCTGGACGGCGATCGACAGCCGCTCTATGTCAGAGCGCCACCCGAGGCACTCCGGTGTTGTCTCGTTATCGATGAAGACCTGGCTGATGATCCATCCGCGTCTGCCGCGCCTCACTGATCCGCCAGTGCTCTGCCCTCTGCACGCCTCTTCGTATCGAGTCCAGATGGCATCGGCCTCATCCGCTTGGGCGCTAAGGCTGACGACAGCGGCCTCGAAGACATCGGCCCCACGCTGACGGTCGAGATCCATGGAGTTGGGCTCTCGATCTCAGCGGCGCTGCGTTGGATGATCTGCGGCGGCGCGACAGGGCGCGGGGCGCGGGCTTGGCGGGCCGTCGGTGCTGCCGCGACCTCCGGGGGCGCGGCAGGCTTCTCGGGCTCTGGCGCCGGCGTACACGCCATGGAGAGTACGACCGCAAAGACGAGGCGTCTCATGGATGTCCCTTTTCCCTGGACGGTCAGATCGCCGATCAAGCCCGCATCCGAATGGTGTCATGCCACAATAGCACTCACGCAGCATGCCTTTCAGGAAGGGTGACCTCAAGCCGAACGGGTTCGGCCGGCGCAAGGGCCAGCCCAACAAGGCGACGTTCGAGGTCAAAGAGTGGTGCCGGAGTGTGCTCGAAAGCGACGAATACCGCGAAGCAGCAGCGCGGCGCATTATCGAGGGCACAGCTCCGCACTTTGAGACCCTCGCCTACCAGTACGGCTACGGCAAGCCGATCAACCAGCACAGGATCAGCGGAGACGCTGACGAGCCGCTTCGCGTAACCTTCGGCGGGCGCTACCGCCCAGAGACGGACGATCGGGAGTGACCACGGCATCGCGTGATCGGCTTTGAGACGGGTTGCATAGGCCATCTTTTCACGGCGCCTCGTGGATTACGGGTGCGTCGACTGTCTCAGCCACCCTCGCTCGGTTTCGGCCCGGGGGCAGCGCGAACCACGGGCGCCCGGACACGAGGTGGATCAAATCAGATTCTCCGGTTAGGATGTGCCGATGGTCGGCAACGCCGTATGCTGTGGTGGCCAATCGGGCAGGCCCGAACGAACCAGCCGGGTTGGAGTTGCCACCGAACGAGTACGGCTCAGATGAAAACCCCCAAGGATTTCCGCGATTTTCTGGCCGTCAGGTCCATAGTTGAGGTCCGGTTTCCGAGGGCGCATAAATACTGGGATGACTGTGGGAAACTCATCGAGACACTGGAAACCAGGGTCAACGGGGTCACCTGCGCGGGGCTCGATGCCAAGGGATTCAATTTCGTCGGGAGTGATTCGTGCCCGATCCTTGGGGCGCGATTCTTCTGGGACAGGGTTCTAATTGAGCAGCAGTCGGGCGTCTCTCCCAGGAAGTTCCTGGAGAGTGCTGAGGAATTCTGGCGGTTGAGTGCTCTGGGACTCGGTGTTGGTCACGTCGCCGGAGTGGGGCATCGACTCTGGTATCTGCTTAAATCCGAAGACAAGAAGGAGGCGGAAGACTGGCTACAGGCCCAGCGAGTTTGGTCTTCAGTCGCCGACCTCGGCGGCACGCCATCCAACGACGGGGTAGTGCTGCGAGCCCATCTCACGGACCGGTCGCTGAGGCTGGAAATCGGGGTAGCAGACGTGCTGATACGACAGGATCGAAAGTTGACGGGCGTCTTGATGGACACGGATTTCACGTCGAGGAAGAAACAGCCAGTGGATAGCCTGGATCTCGACGTGTTCGGGAACGAGAATCTGACGTGGCTCAAACATCGTCTGCATCAAGTGATTCAGCAGTAGTCCGTCCGTGGAAGGGGTGACAGTGGCAGCAAGCGGAGCGCGGGTGATACTTTTCAGGAGCGATACTGTCACTGGGGAAGATATGCCTTTTTCCGGTCGAGACGCTGACACCGGGATCACTGATACCGACGGGGCTGCCCTGTCGTTGCCTGAGATGGCAGGGGTTCGTAGCGCATATGCTCCGAACGCCGCCCGTGACCGCACCGTCCCTATCTCGGACTTGGGAAGTGATGCCCTTCGACTGAACCTACCGCTGCATGTGGTCGTCTCCGAGTCCGACGGGCTTGTCACGGCCATGAGCTACGACCTCGAATTGATCGAAGAAGGCGAAACCGATTTCGAGGCGCTCGACGCTCTGCGGGCCGCAATTGTGGAGCTGTATGGGACTCTCAGGGACGAAGCGACTCTCCCGCGCCACCTGCAGTCCAAGCTTGATTTTTTGGAGAGTATGAGGCGCTAGGATTTGTCACTGAAAACGCGGGACGTCGACCGTATTTGGGACAAGTTCGGGTTTACGACGAAGGACGCAAGGGACAAACTCGCCTGGCTTGAATACGATGGTCAGAAGGTCATCTATACGAAGCGCTCTCTGGGCCGGGGAGATATTTCCGGCAAAATCGCGCACTTCATTCGGCAACAGATGAAGCTCTCCGAGGCAGACTTTCGCGGCGCCCACAAGTGCACGGTCAGCAAAGAGCGCTACATCGAGATTCTCAAAGAAAAGAGCTGCATCGAGGCTAAATAGTTTCGACTCACACCTAAAAGGTTCGTCCTTCCCTTAGTGTTCGGCAACCCAGGGGAGAAATTCTCGCACCGCCGAGAACCGACGAATTAAACGAATTAGTGCCGGCGTCATCGTCCTCTTCGGGACTCAATTCGTTTATTTCGTAGGTTTGGGAGTCCTCGGTGGCGGACCAGTAATCGGTCGGGCGCCCCGGCTTCGAGGAGTCAGTCTCCTTCCGAGCCATGTGGTAGCTCTCGAGGAGTTCCAGGGCTCGGGTGATCTCGTCGGCGCTGCGGTTCCCCGACCCGGCGTTCGAAATTTCGGTTCTGGCGACCCTGGACCGTCCGGCGTGGCGAAGTTGGTCACGTATCTGGTCGGCCAGGTCATGGCCGGTCCCGTCGCCGAAGAGATGTCGAGCGGACTCGAAACAATAGCGCCACACCTCGAGCGCCGCCCGGAGGTGCTCCACTCGCACCGTGGATGACTGGTCGGCAACCGCATACAGCATGGACAGCCGAACCACATGCGGCGCCGCCCGTGTCACCGCGTCGCCCAGCGCACCGGGCGGCTCGGGGAACTGGTCATACTGCTCGATCCACAGCGCCCGTGCGGCCTCGTCGCGCCTCATTTCGCGCGGTGCGCCCTCACGTACGGCGACAGCGGCCTGCTGAAGTTGTCGAGCGAGCGGAGCCACGTCAACGTCTCGCATCCGCCCACCTTCCGGCAGGCTCTTTGACCGTCGAGCGCAGCAATAGAGGAATCGGTTGGCGAGTCCACCGCCCATATCGGCACGGGAGAAGTGCAACTCGGCGCGGGTAATGTGCCCGACGAGCGATATGTGGGCACCCGTTGCCGTTTCGCCGTTGTGTTTGGTGAGGGTGCCCAGGACAGACACCGCGTCCCACCCATCTCGTAGGACGGGACTCAGGATGTTCCCCTCTCGTTTCAGTACCTTCAACACTGCGCCGAACTCGGTGGCGACAACGAGTAGGCGCTTATCGCGGACGCCCTCGTCTGCGACCTCCGTGTCGCCAGTTTTGGCCGTGCGTCTGATGGGGGTCGCGCACCGCGTGGATGACCCCTTCGCCCGAACTGAGTCCAGTCGCCACACGGGGTTTCATATTTGGCTGGTCGGGGTCGCCGAATGCCCAGACGCGGTCAACCTGCTCATAGACCCGCCGCACCGCCGCCCATGCCGTCCCTTTTCGGGCGAACGCCGTGCAGCTTCGGTGTGCGGTTCCATTAATTAACTGAACCAACTGGCCGATGGGGCCGTGATACGCGGCGTCGGATAGCGGTTCCGGCCATGGCGGTGTCGGCAGGGCGGATCGCGTGTGGCGGTCGAAATCGGGCCGACGGGGTTGTGTGGTGACCTGCTTGATGATGTCCGCTCGCTCGCCGTCGGGCAGAGGTGGGTCGCACCGATCGCGGTTCAACGTCCGAAGGGTCGACGCTATCGTGTCGGCGTCGAGTCGTTTGAGGTTCAACCCGCGCCCCAGCTCATACAGGGTGTCGTTTCGGCCACCGTCCCGTATCGGCTCCGACAGGTCCACCGATTCGGATGTCGACGCGAGAGCGGTCGGAAGTTCCGGCAACCAGTCGTCGAACTCGCTCGGGTTGTAGCGCCGGTCAGGTTCGAACAACTCAACTCTGACGGGGCGGGGCGGGGTGTATGCGGGCTTGCAGTTCCTCGTCCCCGGCACCCGAAGCACCCGGGCCGGGTCGGCCGACGCCATATCGGCGCTGTCGATCCTCTTCTCTTGTCGCGACAGGCCGGGCCGCTGCAGAACTTGTGACCTCTGCGCTGCCGCCTAAAGAAGGCACCGCACATGGCACAGGAACGGAACTGCGTCCCGACGAGCAGTGCCACGCTAATAACGTTGGCCGGGAGTTCACCCAGGTGGTAAGTCGCGGAGCCCCCGTCCAGTGGACCGTAGGTCGGGAAGGGGACCACATGTCCGTGCAGGTCCGCGACCTCGATGAATTGCCGCAAGTTGTGGAGCGGTTCCAAGACAGCTCTGCCCGCTCCCTTTGTCGCGGCTAGAAGCACGTCTCGGAGGAGACTATGGAACTCTGACGTTCCGTCGCTGTTGGCTATTTTAGGGACGGACGGAAGATCGTGCATGAGGACAGCGGCCTCGGTCACTTTTTCACCGAACACGGTCGTCAGGTCTGCCGCCTTGTCCAGCAGTTCTGCCATGGCACGGCGCTCCCTTACGGCTGTCCGCCCGTATCCGTTCCGGTGGCGAACTCGGCCCACGCGGTCATCAGTTGGCGCCGCTTCTCGAACAGGTCGGTGCGGTGATACGCCGCCTCGGTCTTGTCCCGGAGCGTGTGCGCCAGCGCGGCCTCGCACACCGCACGCGGGGCGTTGGTCTGCTCCGCTGACCAGTCACGAAAACTGCTGCGAAACCGTGCGTGGTCACGTCGCCGCGCCCCATCCGCCGCAGCGTCATCAAGAACGCCATACCGCTGAGCGGCTTGGTCCCAGACCGTCCAGGAAAGACGTATTGTGACCGATTGGCCAGCACCCGCGCCCGCGTCAGGATCTCTATGCAGCGGGGCCACAGGGGGATACGGTGCTCAACTCCGGCCTTCATGCGCTCGCCGGGAATGGTCCAGGTCCGTGTTGACAGGTCGATCTCATTCCAGGTGGCAAGCAAGGTCTCCGAGGTCCGCGCGGCGCACAAGATCGTCAACTCGAAGCCGAGTTGGACCGGATCGCCGAAAAACCGGACCGGCACAATGCGCCGGACAGGTATGTGGAAATCTACGTCGTGGATGAGGAGCGACAGCCGTCTCCTCGATCGGCTCCTCCACCACGGGCGCGTGCTCACGTGCGGCCCGCGCAGCTGGCGCACCAAACTCCACACGGACTTGCGGTCCCAGGAGGAACTGCGGTAGAACTCAGGCCGTCTCGCTCGCCACTGATGAAGGGGGAGTCGATGAAGCCACCACAATCGTTCTGTTTGTGCGCCGTGCTCGCTCTGGCCATCGTCGGTGGGCTCACGCGACCAGGCATCGCTCAGGAGCCGTCGCTGACGCCAGAGGCGATGGAGCACTTCCTCTTGACCGCCGAGGTCCTTGAGGCGACGCCGACCGACAAGGGGATTACCCGGCCCTGGCGCCTGACTCTCAGTGACGGCACGGTCACGCACGACGCCCAGTTCCAGTCGGTTGACGACCGCCGGTCACAACGCGTCGTCGACGGGGTGACGGTGCTGCAGTGGGCCGACTCGTACAAGTTCAACATCGCCGGGTACCGACTTGCGCGGCTGCTCGGATTGGGGCACATGGTACCGGTGACCGTCCCGCGTGAATGGCGAGGCGCCCAGGGGGCGCTGTCGTGGTGGCTACCGGTCGTGATGGACGAACAAGAGCGTCAGAACCGCGATCTGGAGGCCCCCAACGTTGGTCTGTGGCGGGCGCGTTACCGGATGATGCGCATCTTCGGCCAGCTCGTTCGCGACACGGATCGCAACATGGGCAACATCCTCTACGATGCGCAGTGGCGGCTGTGGATGATCGACTTCACGAGAGCCTTCCGGATCTCTGAGGACGTCGAGAACATCGATGCCCTGCGACGCATGGACGGCGTCCTGTTCTCACGACTGCAGCGAGTGACCGACGACGAGATAAGAGGCGAGCTGGGACCCTACCTCACCGACCTTGAGATGACTGGTCTGCTCGCCCGGCGGGCGAAGATCGTGAGCCACATCGAGCGTCTTATCGAGGAGGTTGGCGCCGGCGCGGTCCTGTACAGCGGCGGCTGAACAACTCCGCGGACTGGGATGGACAGCGCGACTTTCAGCCTGGTCTTCCCGTCAGTTCGACCTCGGCCGACGAGCTGAGCCGGTTCGTCGTCACTTGCGACCGGCGCGGCTGAGTGCCCTCGAAATGGTGTCGAGCACCATGTCCAGCTCCTTGCCAACGTCTTCGGCAAGGAAGCGCAAGACGAAGTAGCCGTTCTCCTGCAGCAACCGATCCTTGCGCCGGTCCCGCCGGTACGCGACCGCATCCGCGAGATGCTGCGCCCCGTCCAGCTCCACCGCCACACGCGCGTCGGCACACAGCAGATCGACTTCCAGGCTTCCCGCGCCGTCGAACCCGATGGGCAGCGCTACGTTGACGCCGAATCGTCCCTTGGTCTCGGCCAGGCTCTCCAGGCGGCGATAGAGGAACGCCTCCGTCGCACTCCGCGCCCGGTCAGCGCCGTCAGCGCCTGGAGGGACGGGTCGAGCTGTGTGGATAAACAGGTTGGCAAGTGGCGTGTCAACGCCATCGCGAACAAGCCGCCGCACGCTGTCTGCGTAGTCGCGCTTCCAGGGTGGATCCGACGGGAGTAGGACGTCGGCAGGCCATCCCGGAATGGCACTGGCGGGCAGCAGCATCCTGTAGCCGAGCGCTTCATAGCCACGGCAACGCCGGTCGAACATCCGCGCCAGCATGGGAACATTGAGGTCCGCATAGTCGTAAATGCGCACTTCGCGCTTGCCGTCGTAGAGGCGGTGCAGGCGACCCGCGTACTGGGCAATGGTCCCCCGCCACGAGACTGGCAGCGTCAGAAACAACGTGTCCAGGCGAGGATCGTCGAAGCCTTCTCCTACCAACTTGCCGGTTGCCAGAATGACCCGGGCGTCCTCGCGAGGAATGGCCGCCACCCGATTGGCGATCGCCTGCCGCTGCCGCTTGCCCATCCGGGCTCGCAAGACCACGAGGTGGGGTAGGGTCCCAGCGAGTCTGTGCTCCAAGCGGTCGAGATGGTCGTTCCGCTCGGTCAGCACGAGCGGAGATCTCCCGTTTTTCACCGCCTCGACGATGTCGTCGCAAATGCGACGGTTGCGCTGCTCGTCGGCAACGAGCTCCTGGTACAGAGCCTGGAACTCCGCTCGCTTGTCGGATTCAGGACTCCTGCTTGGCTGGAATGCCGTAGGTCGCACGAGGACGATGTGGTCGAAGGGGTCAACTGCCGCTTGAGTTCGTGCGGTCACTCGGTGCCGAACGGGACCGCACTGCATGAAGATGATGGGGTGGTGACCGTCCTTGCGGGCGACGGTCGCCGACAGCCCCACAACGAATCGCGCCTTGGCTTGGCGCACCACCTGCTCGAAGCTCCGCGCCGGCAGGTGGTGACACTCGTCGACGATCAGGTGGCCGTAGTCGGCCACGCGGTCCTCGACGACACCTTTCCGCACGAGACTCTGGATAACGGCGATGTCGAGCAGTCCGGTCGGCCGGGCCTTGCCGCCGCCGATTCGACCGATCGACTTTGGGGGCAGGTCGAGGAACGCCGAGAGGCGCTCGACCCACTGGTCGAGCAGCTGACGCCGATGCACGAGCACGAGCGTGCTCACACCGCGCTGTGCGATGAGCCAGGCGGCGATCACCGTCTTGCCAAATGCCGTCGTGGCGGCCAGCACGCCGGTGTCATGAGCCAGCATGGAGGCTGCCGCCGCCTGCTGCTGCGTCCGCAACTCGCCCAGAAAGGCCGCCTCGAGAGGGCGACCGGCGTAGCGCTCCTCGCGAATGGCCATACGGATGCCGACATCGGTCAGGGTCTGGCGGACATCATCGAGACACCCTCGTGGTAGGCCGACGTGATGAGGGTGATCCTCAGCGCACGCAACGACGCGGGGCTTGTCATACGTGGAGAACCGCATCGCCTGCGCCTTGTAGAACTCAGGATTCTGAAACGCCGCAAGCCGAAGCAACCGATTCCGGAGACCCGGATGCAAACCGTCCTTGGGGATGTAGATCTGATTCCCGACGACGACCTCCAACGTCCGGGGCAGTTTGCCGACGATCGGCGGTGCCTTGCGGCGACGGGATGGTGCGGCCGTCCACGGCTCGTCTTCCCCGTCCTCCTGTGGCGGCAGTCGCACCCCGAGGATGCGACCACGCAGCTCAGCTTCTTGGACGATCTCTTCGATCTGTGCGCGGCAGATCTTTCGCACCGTCGCGAGAAACGCCCACTGGTCCGCGCACGGCGAGAGGTCGCTATCGAGGAAGACGCTGTTGCCGTGTCTGCGGGGCCCTTTCTGCAACGGCAGGGCGATCAGGTTGCCGAATCCTCCGTGCGGCATCGTGTCCTGATTCGGAAAGAGACGATCGTACGAATCCAGCCCGATATCGGGCCGTCTTTCCATGGCTTCCGTCAGGAGGAACGACCCGAGTCGGCGAGCCAGAACTGCTGGAACGGCCTGCTCGAAGAAGAGCCACACGTGCCCGCCTCGCCCGGAGCGTGACCGTTCGAGAACGGCTGGGAGGTTCAGGTGTCGACACGCATCGAGAAACGCCGCCGTGTCCTCCTGCCAGCCGGCCTTGTCGAAATCGACGGCCAGGAGGAAGCACGCCTCGTCCTGAAGCAGCGGATAGACCCCTGCGACAAAAGGCTGCCCCATGTCGTCACAGCCGGACAGGTGCCAGCGAATGACCTCATCGGTGACTGGCAGGAATCGTCGATGGAGGCACTCGGCGCACTTGATGCGCGGCTTCTCGCAGACACCGCGCACCCACTCGTTGGCGCACGCGGGCGCGTAGCCGGACTTGCCGGATTTGCGACTTTCGAATCGCCGGGGGTAGACATCGTCGCGGCCGCGGAAGAGCGACCGGAAGAGAGCAACCTTCGCCGCGGACGCTGACGTCCGATCAACGAGGCGAGAGTTCCGGTCCATCGGCGTGGGTCAGCGCAATGGTGACCAGATGCACGAGCTTCGCACCCTCGCCCGGAGACCAGCCGCCGCGGTCGGTCATGCCGACAGCTCCTTGCGCGGGCGTCCGCCCTTTGCGCCGTTCGCCTTCGCGGCAGCCGTCTTGGCCCTCGTCTTTCGTTGCCCACCACGCCGGCCGGTCGACGCCGCGAACAGACGAGTGCCAAAGGCGCGCTCGACCAATCCTGGCACGTAGACATCGACATCGAGTGATGGCCAGCACAGGGCATCGCCGGCGACGGAGACACGTATCGTCCCCAGGTCAGACGCACCGGCCTTCTCAAGGCCCGGCACGATCCGGCGCGGGATGGACATCAACCCTCCCCCGTGGAACGTGAGATCAATAACGTTGCGCACTGGGTCGTAGCGGGCATCCACGACCGTGGAAGGATCCCGCACGCGGCTTCGTCCGCGTGCTCGGGCGCGTGCAAACCGGTCTCGATCATTCGCAGTTACGTTAGTCTCGGCCATAGAACTGCGGTGGGGGATGATCGAGGGTATAGCCCCTCGAATCCCTCCTCGCGGATTAGCGTCGGCACTCAATGCCGATAATATCGAAGGCCTTGGGTTTAATCAAGCAGAGCAGTCTCGGACACCGGGCCTCCCTCCTCACTCGTGCGCGGCGGCGGCGGACGCTGGCCACTGGCGAGAAACCCACCGAGTTCGCCTGACCTCGCACTCGCGAGCGGGCTGGTCGACCCCGAGCTCGGCTTGACTCGGGCCGGAGCACCCGGGACAATCGCAGCATCTACTGTGAGAGCGGGCCGGGCGCATGCGCGCCCTATGAGCCGCTGGGCCGACGCGGTCACCCGCGCAAGGAAACACCATGAATCGACTGCCCATTTTCGGCGTCGCCGGCCTTGCCGCATTCGCGCTCGTCGTGGGCACGTCGGCGGCTCAGTCGGGTGACGCGGCCTACACGCCCAAGCGGATCAACAAAGCGATCGAACTGCTGGAGGCGGGTCAGCCGGTCTACTACTTTCAGTTCCCCGGCGGTGGGTACGACGAGGGCAAGGAACTGGCACAGACGTGGGCCGACGCCATCGGCTACAACGTCGAGCAGGCCCCGTTCAACGCCTTGCAGTTCAAGGCGTTCATGCAGGGCCTGATCGACGGCGGGCCGACGAAGAGCGGCCACCGGACACCGGCGGTGATCGTCACGCTGCCCGTGGGCGGCATCGACGAGATGACGGTGCGGGCCAACTATTGGATGGTCGAGCAGGTGCTGGCCGCGGGCGCCCACGGCGTGTTGATGGTGCATATGCGCGAAGAGGGGGCAGCCCGAGCGTTCGTGCAGGCGTCGCGGTATCCGCTGGCTCCCAAGACGCCGGGCATCGGCGAGGGGCTGCGGGGCAGCGGCGGGCAAGGACTGGCGGCGGCGATGTGGGGCATCACCGCGGCCGAGTATCTTCGGGTCGCCGACCCCTGGCCACTGAACCCAGCGGGAGAGCTTCTGATGGGGTTCAAGCCGGAAGACAAGGTGGCGCTCGAGGTAATCGACCAGACCATGGCGGTGCCGGGCATCGGCATGGTCGAGTGGGGACCGGCCGACATGATGATGTCGTTTGGACTGATCCGCGCG
>CALBET010000048.1 GCA_937888665.1 uncultured Acidobacteriota bacterium | reverse complement strand
GAGTGGGGCATTCGGGGTCCCCGCGCAGCCGGCGCGGGGGTTCGGGGCAACGCCCGGCGGCAGGAAACAAGGCCAAGCCGCGCACATGCGCGGCTCGCGTCGGCGGAGTGGGGCATTCGGGGTCCCCGCGCAGCCGGCGCGGGGGTTCGGGGCAACGCCCCGTGTGGAAAATGAAGGGGCCGGTCAGTCCGTGAAGACAGCACGACTCGAACACACGAGAGACGCTTCGTCGCAGGTGACCGGCTGGATCAATCGGTCACGTGTCTTCCTCGCCCAGGTCAAGAACGAGATGGAGCGGGTGACGTGGCCCACCCAAAAAGAGGTCTACGCGACCACATTGGTTGTCATGTTGACGTCTGCGTTCTTCGGTCTCTATCTCGCGGCTATCGATGTGGTTCTTGTTCGGTTGGCCCGATTCCTGTTTAGCATGTTTGGAGCGCAATGACCGACGTCATCACCAAACAGTGGTACATCGTCCACACCTACTCGGGCTTCGAGAACAAGGTGTCCGAGTCGCTCCAACAGCGAGTCAGCGCTTATGGGCTTGAGGCGGAGATTGGGGAGGTGTTGATCCCGACCGAGGACGTGGTGGAGATGCGCGGCGGGAAGCGTGTGGTCAGCTCGAAGCGGTTTTTTCCAGGCTACATTCTCGTCGAAATGCAGATGTCTGACCACGCCTGGCACGTTGTGCGTAATACGCCGAAGGTGACTGGCTTCGTGGGCGCTGGATCGAAGCCGACGCCGCTGACGCGCGAGGAGGTCGACCAGATCCTCCAGCAGATGACTGTCGCGGCGGAGAAGCCGAAGCCGAAATACACCTTCGACAAGGGCGATCAGGTGCGGATCAACGAAGGGCCGTTCACCAGCTTCAACGGCGTCGTCGACGATGTGAATCTCGACAAGAACACCGTGAAGGTGATGGTGACGATTTTCGGTCGGGCAACGCCCGTCGAGCTCGATTTTCTGCAGGTCGAAAAGTTATAGAGGGCGCGGGCCCTTGGATGACATGAGCGGGGCTTCGGCCGCCGCCTAGAGGTCGGACGACATGGCGAAGAAGGTCATCGGGATGGTCAAGTTGCAGATTGCGGCGGGGAAGGCGACACCTGCGCCTCCTGTCGGCACGGCGCTTGGTCCGCACGGCGTGAACATCATGGATTTTTGCAAGGCGTTCAACGCGAAGACTGCGAGTCAGGAAGGTCTCATTATTCCGGCCGTGGTCACGATCTACGCGGACCGGACCTTGAGCTTCATTACGAAGACGCCGCCCGCCGCGATACTGTTGAAGCGCGCGGCGAATATCGCGAAGGGGTCTGGCGAACCGAATCGGACCAAGGTCGGCAAGGTCACGTCGGCGCAGGTCGCGGAGATCGCGAAGACCAAGATGCCCGACCTCAATTGCAGCGATCTGGAGGGCGCGGTGAAGGTCGTGTCCGGCACCGCCCGGTCCATGGGGCTCGAAATCGAAGGCTGACCACCGCCGCGTGGGGTTCGGGGCGCAGCCCCGATTGAGGGAACGATGGCCAAAAAGGGCAAGAAGTTCAGAGCGGCGGGCGAGCAGGTCGAGGATCGGGAGTATGCCCTCGGCGAGGCGATTCCGCTGATGCAGAAGGTGCGTTTTGCCGGTTTCGATGAGTCTGTGGAGATCGCGTTGCGCCTCGGGGTGAACCCCAAGCACGCCGACCAGATGGTGCGGGGGACCGTCATTCTTCCCCATGGGCTCGGTCGCTCGAAACGCGTGCTGGTCGTCGCCGGAGCAGAGAAACAGAAAGAGGCCGAGGCCGCCGGCGCCGACGTCGTCGGTGGCGAAGAGGTTGTCGACCGGATCGAGGGCGGGTGGCTGGAATTCGACGCCGTCGTGGCAACTCCTGACATGATGCGCGTGGTCGGCAAACTGGGAAAGGTGCTTGGCCCGCGCGGCTTGATGCCCAACCCCAAGACCGGCACCGTCACCTTTGACGTGGCCCAGGCCGTGACAGAAATCAAGGCCGGCAAAGTCAATTTCCGTGTGGACAAAGCCGGTGTCGTGCATGCCCCGATCGGCAAGTCTTCGTTCGATGCCGACCGTCTGGTCGAGAACGCCCAGGCACTGATTGCCAGCGTCATGCGCGCCAAGCCACCGGCGGCGAAGGGCAAGTACGTGCGTAGCGTGACCGTGGCGTCGACGATGGGGCCCGGCATCAGGGTTGATCCGTCGGATGTCGATGCGCTGGCCTTAGGGGTGTAGGGCACCACGGTGACGCGCGCGCGTCTCGAAGACACAGGAACCCAGCAACTCAACCAGAGGGACAGACAGTCGAATGCCGGTCACTAGAAGCGTCAAGGAAGAAACGGTCAAAGAGCTGGGTGCGGCTCTGGCCAGAGCCGACTGCATGGTCCTGCTCGATTTCACCGGGCTCGACGTGCCGAAGGCCACCGAGCTGCGTCGTCAGGTGCGCGCGGCTCGGGGTAACTACCGAGTGGTGAAGAACCGGCTGGCCAAGCTCGCGATCGCCGGAACGGTCTTCGAGTCGTTGCGTGACTCGTTCCAGGGTACGACGGCGATCGCGTTCAGCGACGACGACCCGGCGAGTCTGGCGAAGGCTCTGGTCACGTTCGCAAAGGACACGCCCCAACTCACGGTGAAGGCGGGTATGGTGTCCGGACGCCAGTTGGCGGCGGCCGACGTTCATCGCCTTGCGACGCTGCCCACCAAAAAAGAGCTGCAGGCCACGCTGCTGATGCAACTACAGGCGCCGACGACCCAGTTGGTCAGGGTGCTGAGCGCCGTGCCGCGTGATCTGCTCAGCGTGCTCGTTCAAGCAGAAAAGAAGAAATCGGAATGACCCGTCGCGGGTCGCACACAGGTCGACCCGTAGGAAACCGCGCAGGAGTGACATGCCAATGGCTGACGTGACGCAGGAACAGGTCGTCGAGTACATCAAGGGAATCTCGGTGCTGCAGTTGTCCGAGCTGGTCAAGACGCTCGAAGAAGAGCTCGGGGTATCGGCGGCGATGCCGATGGCTGTCGCGGGTGCTGCGGCGCCGGGTGCGGTGGCTGAAGCGCCGGAAGAGCAGACCGAGTTTACGGTCACGCTCACCGAAGTCGGCGCCAAGAAGATCAACGTGATCAAGACCGTCCGCGAGGTGACGAGCCTCGGGCTCAAGGAGGCCAAGGACCTGGTCGAAAGCGCGCCGGTCGCGGTCAAGGAAGGTATTCCCAAGGACGAAGCGGACGCGATCGCGAAGAAGTTCGAGGACGTGGGCGCCAAGGCCGAAGTGAAGTAGGCGTCGTTTTCACGGTCGCGGCGGGTGGTCGCCCGTCGTGCGAGTGGTGGCGTGACCGATCGGAACGGGGGTAGATCCGTTTCGTTCGGCCACGGCTTCGTCGAGACCCGGCGTGCTGGTCCGAGGGTGTTGCAGAATGCAGAGTGAGCCCAAAAACGTCTACCGGGAACGCATCGATTTTTCCAAAATCCGGACGACGATCCCTATCCCGAATCTCATCGAGATCCAGAAAAAATCATACGAACGTTTTTTGCAAATGACCCGGTTGGCGTCCGAGCGGGACGACGCTGGGTTGCAGTCGGTGTTCAAGTCGGTCTTTCCGATCAGCGATTTTCGTGAGAACTCGTCGCTCGAGTTCATCGACTACGCCATCGGAAACTGGGAGTGCAAATGTGGGCGTCTGTCCGGTTTGCACCACCTGCGCCAGCCGTGCTCGTCCTGCGGGACGACGCTGGTGGCCGAGCCGTACGGGGAGCACGATGTCTTGTGCCCGCGCTGCGGCACCGCGAACAATGCGCGCGGCGTCGTGTGCGACATTTGCGAGAACACGGTCTCGCTAAAACTCAAGTACGACGTCGAAGAGTGCCAAGAGCGCGGCATGACCTACGCCGTGCCGCTCAAGGTCACGATCCGGCTCGTGGTCTGGAACAAAGACCCCGAAACCGGGGTCAAGACGATTCGTGACATTAAGGAGCAGGAAGTCTACTTCGGTGACGTCCCGCTCATGACCGACAACGGGACGTTCATCATCAACGGCACCGAGCGCGTTGTGGTCTCCCAGTTGCATCGGTCGCCGGGAGCCTTCTTCCATTCGGAGGACCGCCAACTCTTCGTCGCCCAGATCATTCCGTACCGCGGCTCTTGGGTTGAATTCGAGTACGACGCCAAGAACCTGCTGTATGTGCGGATCGACCGGAAGCGAAAGTTCCTGGCCACGGTGTTCTTGCGTGCGCTCGGGTTACGCGGCGCGGACGAGATCGTCCGCACGTTCTACGCCACGGACCGAGTCTCGCTCCGAGACGGGGCGCCGCGCTGGGCGGTCGGGCCGACACTCCTCGGTCGCCGGGTCGCGACCGAAGTCATCATCGATAGCGCCCACAAGGTGGGTCCTGGTAAGAAAATCGGCAAGGCCGCGCTCGAAGCACTCCAGAAGGCTGGTACGGAGTGGGTCGAGGTCTCGGATGCCGAACTCGAGGGTGGTTTCGCGGCAGCCGACGTCGTGGATCCTGAGACCGGTGAGGTGCTTCTTGAGGCGAACGACGAGCTGACGCCGCTCATCGTCTCGATGGCTCAGGAGAAGAAGGTCGAGGAACTTGAGCTATTCTTCCCGGAGCGCGACGAGGTTGGCACCGTCTTGTCGACGACGTTGCGCAAGGACACCATCCGGACGCACGAAGAGGCGTTGATCGAGATCTATCGTCGTCTGCGGCCTGGGGACCCCCCGACACTCGATAGCTCGCGGTCGCTGTTCGAGAATATGTTCTTCAACTCGCAGAAGTACGACTTCTCGCGGGTCGGGCGTTTGAAGCTCAACACCAAGCTGGGTCTGGAGACGCCGCTCGACGAGAAGATTCTGCATCCGCCAGATTTCTATGCGGTCATCAAGTATCTGCTCGCGCTCCGGCGCAATCCACTGAACGCCGACGACATCGACCATCTCGGCAATCGTCGGGTTCGCTCGGTTGGCGAACTGCTGGAGAACCAGTTCAGGATCGGCCTGGTCCGGATGGAACGGGCCATCAAAGAGAAGATGTCCGTCTACCAGGAGATGGCGACGGCGATGCCGCACGATCTGATCAACGCCAAGCCCGTGATGGCGGCGATCAGAGAGTTCTTCGGTTCGTCGCAACTGTCTCAGTTCATGGACCAGACGAATCCCCTTTCGGAGATTACTCACAAGCGCCGGCTGTCGGCGCTGGGACCCGGCGGGTTGTCCCGTGAGCGCGCCGGGTTCGAGGTGCGCGACGTACACCCGACCCACTACGGTCGTATTTGCCCGATTGAGACCCCTGAGGGTCCGAACATCGGTCTGATTTCGTCCTTGTCCTGCTACGCGCGGATCAATGAGTTTGGCTTCATTGAGTCACCCTATCGCCGGATCAAAGATAACCGTGCCACGGACTTCGTTCGGATCACCAACGGCGGCGGCACCAAGTACAAGGCGGGTGACGTCGCCGAGCTGCCGGAGGTCGAGGCCGAGAATGTGTCCGCCAAGGCCCGGAAGAAGAAGGGGGCCGAGTGCGTGCCCTATTCGTTCTATCTGTCGGCGTGGGAGGAAGACCGCTACATCATCGCGCAGGCGAATGCCCGCCTCGATGACGCCGGCAACCTGATCGACGAACGGGTCAACTCACGCCGAGCCGGGGACTTTATTCTGGCTCCGCGCGAGAAGGTCGAGTTCATCGACGTGTCGCCGAAGCAGCTCGTCTCGGTGGCGGCGTCCCTCATCCCGTTCCTGGAGCACGACGACGCCAACCGGGCGCTGATGGGTTCAAACATGCAGCGCCAGGCGGTGCCCTTGCTGCGAGCGCGGGCACCGTTCGTGGGCACCGGGATGGAGCACATCACGGCTCGGGACTCCGGCGCGGTCGTGGTGGCTAGACGGAGCGGAACCGTCGACTACGTCGATTCGCAGCGCATTGTTGTGCGGATCGAGGGCGAGTCCGGTGAGATGTCGCGTGAGATGGGCGCCGACATCTACAACCTGACCAAGTTCCGCCGGTCCAACCAGAACACGTGCATCAGCCAGAAGCCGATCGTCAAGGTGGGAAACAAGGTGGCGAAAGGCCAGGTGCTGGGCGACGGGCCGTGTACCGAGCTGGGTGAGCTGGCCTTGGGCAGGAACGTGCTGGTCGCGTTCATGCCGTGGCGCGGGTACAACTTCGAGGACGCCATTCTGGTGTCCGAAAAGATGGTCAAGGAGGACTACTACACCTCGATTCATATCGAGGAGTTCGAGACCGAGTCACGGGACACCAAGCTGGGCCCTGAGGAGATCACACGAGATATTCCGAACGTGTCGGAAGGATTCCTGAAAGATCTGGACGACAGCGGCATCATTCGGATCGGCGCGTATGTGAAGCCCGGCGATATCCTGATCGGCAAGGTCACCCCGAAGGGGGAGACGCAATTGACGCCGGAGGAGAAGCTACTTCGGGCCATCTTCGGTGAGAAGGCCGGCGATGTACGCGACGCGTCTCTGCTGTGTCCGCCCGGAATCGACGGCATCGTCGTCGGGGTCAAGATTTTCTCAAGGAAGGGCATCGAGAAGGACGACCGGGCCAAGGCCATCGAGGCGGACGAACTCGACTTGATGGAACGGAATCTCCAGGACGAGATTCGCATCCTCTACGAGGAGGTGAAGAAGCGTATCGCCGCCATGGTCGACGGCCACACACTCGGAGGCGACCTGTTCGACGACCACGGCCGTGACGTCTTGCTGACGAAGGGCGCCGCGCTCACTCAGGAGGTTGTCCAGGCGCTGCCGTATCAGGCGACCACGCGGATCAAACTGACCGGGAAGAACCGGGATGTCGAGAGCGCGCTGCGGACGCTCGAGGAGCGCACCGAGCGGCAGGTCGAAGTGATCCGCCAGATGTTCGAGGAGAAGAAAGAGAAGATTCGTCGCGGGGATGAATTGCCTCCTGGCGTGATCAAGCTGGTCAAGGTGTATGTCGCGATGAAGCGCAAGCTGTCAGTTGGCGACAAGATGGCCGGCCGGCACGGGAACAAGGGCGTCATCGCACGCGTGCTACCGGAAGAGGACATGCCGCATCTGCCTGACGGCACACCGGTGGAAATCGTGCTCAATCCTCTGGGTGTGCCCTCACGTATGAATGTCGGGCAGATTCTTGAAACCCACCTGGGCTGGGCCGCCAAGGCACTCGGGCTGCACTTTGCAACCCCCGTGTTCGACGGTGCCACCGAAGCGGAAATCAAGGGGTGGCTGACCAAGGCGGGGCTGCCGACCAGTGGCAAGACGAAGCTCGTCGACGGGATGACCGGCGAGGAGTTTGAGCAGAGTGTGACGGTTGGCTACATCTACATGTTGAAGCTGTCCCATCTGGTCGATGACAAGATTCACGCTCGGTCTATCGGACCCTACTCACTCATCACCCAGCAGCCGCTGGGCGGCAAGGCGCAGTTCGGTGGGCAGCGTTTCGGCGAAATGGAAGTCTGGGCGCTGGAGGCGTACGGGGCGGCCCACATCCTCCAGGAGCTACTGACGGCCAAGTCGGACGACGTGACCGGTCGTGCGAAGATCTACGAGGCGATCGTCAAGGGTGACGCGTCGTTCACCCCAGGATTGCCCGAGTCGTTCAACGTGTTGATCCGCGAGCTGCAGGCGCTCTGCCTGGATGTCGAGTTGCTCAAGACGCGGACGCCACCGATACTGCCCGCAGCAGAAGACACACTGGACGTGAAGGCTGCGGTCGCGGCGGAGACCGCCGGTAGCGCTGGAACCGAGGACGCGGCCGACGCGGACCTGGCGCCGGTGCTCGACGAGGCATAGCGGTTTGGGAGTTTTGGCAGGAGTGAAGGTTATTTCATGAGACCTAGTTTCTCGGAACGCAGTTCACTGACAGCCGATTTCGACGCCATTCGGATCAGTCTGGCATCGCCGGAGCGCATTCGGTCCTGGTCCCACGGCGAGGTCACGAAGCCGGAAACGATCAACTACAGGACCTTCAAGCCGGAACGGGACGGGCTCTTCTGTGCGAAGATCTTCGGCCCCGTCACCGACTGGGAGTGCTTGTGCGGCAAGTACAAGCGGATGAAGCACCGCGGTGTGATTTGCGACAAGTGCGGTGTCGAAGTGACACAGGCAAAGGTACGTCGTGAACGACTCGGGCACATCACCCTGGCCACGCCTGTCAGCCACGTGTGGTTCTTCAAGGGGCTGCCGAGTCGTATCGGGCATTTGCTGGATATCTCGCTCCGCGACCTTGAGCGGATTCTCTACTTCGAGGCCTACGTGGTCATCGACCCAGGCGAGGGCGAGTTCAAAGAGAATCAACTGCTGACCGAGGAGCAATACCGCAAGGCGCTGGAGGACTACGGTCCTCGGTTTCGGGCCCAGATGGGGGCCGAGGCGATCAAGGAGTTGCTCAAGCGGGCCGACATCGAGGATCTGTCTGAAGACCTGCGCGACCGGATGCGCACCGAAACATCGGTACAGAAGAAGCTGAAGTACGCGAAGCGGTTGAAGGTGGTGGGCTCGTTCAGGAAATCCACGAACCGCCCAGAGTGGATGATTCTGGACGTGATCCCGGTGATTCCGCCGGAGCTGCGACCGCTGGTTCCTCTCGACGGTGGCCGGTTCGCCACGTCGGACCTCAATGATCTCTACCGACGGGTCATCAACCGAAACAACCGTCTGAAGAAGCTGATCGAACTCAAGGCCCCCGACGTCATCATCCGGAACGAGAAGCGGATGTTGCAGGAAGCGGTCGATGCCCTGTTCGACAATGGTCGCCGCGGGCGCGTGCTGCGGGGCGCCAACAATCGACCCCTCAAATCGTTGTCCGACACGCTCAAGGGCAAGCAAGGGCGGTTTCGACAGAACTTGCTCGGCAAACGCGTCGATTACTCTGGTCGCTCGGTGATCGTCGTCGGTCCTGAGCTTCGGCTGCATCAGTGCGGGCTGCCGAAGAAAATGGCGCTCGAACTGTTCAAGCCGTTCATCTACAACAAGTTGGAGAAGCGTGGGTTGGTCGCGACCATCAAGCAGGCGAAGGAGATGGTCGAGCAGCAACTTCCGGAGGTCTGGGACGTCCTGGAAGAGGTCATTCGGGAGCACCCAGTGCTGTTGAACCGCGCGCCCACCCTGCACCGGCTCGGGATCCAGGCCTTTGAGCCGGTGCTGGTCGAGGGCAAGGCGATTCGGATTCACCCGCTCGTCTGCACCGCCTTCAACGCGGACTTCGATGGCGACCAGATGGCGGTGCATGTCCCTCTGGCACCTGAAGCGCAGATCGAAGCGTCGGTGCTGATGAAGTCGTCGAAGAACATCCTATCGCCGGCAAACGGGGCGCCGATCACCACGCCGTCTCAGGACATCGTGCTGGGCTGCTACTACTTGACCAAGGCCAAGAACAACGCGAAGGGCGAAGGGCGTGTCTTTGGCAACGTGGACCACGTGAACCTGGCACTGATGGCCGGAGAGGTCGAAACCCTGAGCCCAATTCGGCTGCGGGTGAGCGGCCAGCTCATGGACCTGACCGCGTCCCGCGACGACCAGGATGTGCTCCGCACCGAGGTCCAGCAGATCGATAGGAAGCTGATCAACACCACGGTCGGGCGTGCCCTGTTCAACGAGGCGCTGCCTCCAGAATTGCCATTTATCAACGGACTACTCAAGAAAAAGGGGTTGGGCCAGCTCGTCCAATACTGCTATCTCCGCCACGGCGTCACGAAGACGGTCGAGATGCTCGATGGGCTCAAGCAGCTGGGGTTCGGGTATGCAACCCGGTCCGGTCTGTCGATCGGCGTCGACGACCTGATCGTGCCGTCCCAGAAAGCCACGCTGGTGCAGGCGGCGAACGACGAGGTGCTCCGGGTCGAGAAACAGTATCTCGAAGGGGCCATCACGAACGGCGAGCGCTACAACAAGGTCATCGCGATCTGGTCCGAGGTGACGGAGAGTGTCGCCGACGCGATGTTCAAGGAGATGGAAGGGCGCGACTCCGGCGGCCAGGACTTCAACGCCGTCTACATCATGGCCGACTCCGGCGCCCGTGGCAGCAAACAGCAGATTCGCCAGCTGGCTGGGATGCGCGGACTCATGGCCAAGCCCTCGGGCGAGATCATCGAGACCCCGATTACATCCAACTTCCGCGAGGGCCTTACCGTCCTCCAGTACTTCATCTCCACCCACGGGGCGCGGAAGGGTCTGGCTGATACGGCGCTCAAGACGGCGGACTCCGGGTATCTCACGCGGCGACTGGTCGACGTGGCGCAGGACGTCATCATCTCTGTGATCGACTGCGGGACGCTGGACGGCATCGAGTCGCGCGCCATCGTGGAAAGCGGCGAGATCATCGAGCCGTTGCGCGACCGAATCGTGGGCCGGGTGACACTCGAGGACATCCGCGACCCGTTCACCGGTGACTTGCTGACCTCGGCCAGCGAGGTCATTACCGAGGAATTGGCGTCGACCATCGAGGACGCCGGCGTCGAGAAGGTGAAAATCCGGTCGGTGCTGACCTGCGCCGCCCTACGGGGCGTCTGTGCCAAGTGCTATGGGCGCGACCTCGGCACGGGAGAGCTGGCCGAACTCGGGCTCGCCGTGGGGGTCGTCGCGGCCCAGTCGATCGGCGAGCCGGGCACGCAGTTGACGATGCGTACGTTCCACATCGGTGGCACCGCATCTCGGGTGTCGGCTCAGTCCACATTGGAGGGGAAGCACGCCGGCACGGCGCGGTTCCACGGCATCCAGTGGGTGAAAGCGAAGGACGGTTCACTCGTGGTCATGAATCGGACCGGGTCGCTCGTGGTGCAGGACGCCAAGGGACGCGACCGCGAACGTTATCCCGTTGTCTACGGCGCCCATCTGCGGGTAGCCGACGGGCAGGCGGTCGAGGCAGGGCAGACGCTGGTCGAATGGGACCCCTATACCTTCTCGATCATCACGGAGAAGGCCGGCGTCGTGAAGTTCAAGGACATCCAGGAAGGTGTCACGGTGCACGAAGAGGTGGACGAGGTGACCGGGCTGTCTCGCCTGATCATCGTGGACTCGCCGGACGAGAAGAAGCAGCCGATGGTGGAAATCCGAAACGCCGAAGGCAAGCTCGACCGGAAGTACAACATGCCGTCTCATGCCCACCTGATGATTACGGACGGCCAGACGGTCACCGCTGGCGAGGTGCTTGCCAAGATTCCGCGTGAGACCACCAAGACGAAGGACATCACCGGTGGCTTACCCCGGGTGCAGGAACTCTTTGAAGCGCGGAAGCCCCGTGAGACGGCGGTCATCAGCGAAATTGACGGCGTCGTGAAGATCGGCAGCATCGTCAAGGGGATGCGCAAGGTCATCATCGTTCCGGACGAAGATGGGGCTGAGCCACGCGAGTATTCGCTGCCCCGAGGTGTGCACGTCAACGTGCAGGACGGCGACCGGGTGCATGCCGGTGAGCAGTTGATGGACGGGCCGAGCAATCCGCACGATATCCTGAGCGTCCTGGGCGAGAAAGCACTACAGAGCTACCTGGTCAACGAGATCCAAGAGGTCTACCGGCTCCAGGGCGTGACCATCAACGACAAACACATCGAGGTCATCGCGCGGCAGATGATGCGGTGGGTGAAGATCGAAGACGTGGGGACCACCGACTTCCTCATCGACGAGCAGGTTGACCGGTTCCGCTTCCTGCGCGAAAACGAGCGGGTCATCGGCGAGGAAGACGGCCGCCCGGCCACGGGGAGACCCATGTTGCTCGGAATCACCAAGGCGTCGCTGTCCACCGACTCGTTCATCTCGGCGGCGTCGTTCCAGGAGACCACACGGGTGCTCACCGAAGCGTCCATCTCTGGCAAGGTGGACCACCTACGTGGATTGAAGGAAAATGTGACCATGGGCCGGCTGATTCCGGCCGGCACCGGGTTCGAGTACTACCGCCACGTCTCGATTCCCCCGGACGAGCCACCGCCGCCGCCGCCGCCCACCGCGGAGGAGTTGGAGCTCGAGCGGGAAATGGACTATTTGGTCGAACCTGAGGCGTTGCTGGATCTGGACCACGTCACGGACTAGTGGGCCGCGACGCCGGCCGAGGAGGGTGACCCTTCTTGCTTGGTCGGCTTTATCGTGATACCCTCGCAAGGTTCTGTCGGAGTTGGGAAACCCTATCTGACTTCGATCCGTCCGAAAGAGGCCGTGTGACCCACGGAGATGGTCGACGTCACGAAAGTCGTGACAGGTCGATTGGCGCACCGCGGCGCCGAGGGTCACAGTGATGCGCAACTCACCTCTTTCCTGCGTGAAAGCAGCCGGCTCGTCTCGTGGTCGAGCACGGCGCTCCTTCACGGCGCGCACACATTAATAGGGTCAATCCGCTCCAGGTGCCAAGCCGGATGGCTTCTAGGCCTGGGGCAATCTTCGTGGGCGCTGGCGTCCGCCGGACGCGGCGTAGTGGCGTCATCGCCGCAGGGAGTACTCGTGCCGACGATTAGTCAGCTTGTTCGCAAGGGACGGTATCGGGCCGAAACCAAGACCAAGAGTCCCGCGCTGCAGCGATGCCCGCAGCGGCGAGGAGTCTGCGTCCGCGTGTTTACCCAGACGCCCAAGAAGCCGAACTCGGCGCTGCGAAAGGTCGCTCGCGTGCGGCTGACCAATCAAATCGAGGTCACGAGCTACATTCCCGGAGAAGGACACAACCTGCAGGAGCACTCGCTGGTGTTGCTTCGGGGGGGGCGCGTGAAGGACCTGCCAGGCGTGCGGTATCACGTCGTGCGCGGGACGCTGGACACGACCGGCGTCCAAGGACGCAAGCAGAGCCGTTCGAAGTATGGGGCGAAGCGGCCCAAGGCGTAGGACGCGTTGAACCGTAACGAGCGACCGAGCCGGGGTGTGTGGGGCCGGGCCCCACGTGATGATGCCCGTAACGGCGCGCAAGTGCGCGCCCGCGAGGAAGCGGCGCGGGGCTTCGGGGCCCCCGCGAGCGACCGAGCCGGGGTGTGGGGCCGGGCCCCACGTGATGATGCCCGTAACGGCGCGCAAGTGCGCGCCC
>CALBET010000047.1 GCA_937888665.1 uncultured Acidobacteriota bacterium | reverse complement strand
CGTACGGCTTGGCTGCCTCCGTTCTGAAACAGCTTGGCACGTCTTTTCATCATTGGAGTATATATCTGTGTATATATTTGTCAATCGCGGCAACGAGTTGTCGTGGTCGGGCTCTTTTTGCTGCCGAACGTCGCGTTTCAGCCGCGGCGGCGGGGCGCAAGGGCCGCCGTCGGCTGCAAACGCCTGTTGGGTGTTTCGGTTCTCGTGATGTACATGGTATTGTACATATTGTCATGACCCACACCTACTCCATCGCCCAAGCGCGAGCCCGCCTCCGGGTCATTGTCGACCAGGCCGAGGCCGGACTCGAAGTCGAGCTTACTCGCCGAGGGGAACCCGTCGCCGTAGTCCTTTCCTGTCGCGAAGTGGAGCGCCTCCGTGGCAAGCGCCCCCGCTTTCGCGACGTCTACAACCGCTTTCTGGACAAGTATTCCCTAGATCAGGTCGGCCTCGAAGACGAATTCTCGAATGTCCGGGATACCGGGACCGGCCGGCAGGTCTCGTTGTGACGCTGCTCTATCTGTTGGACACCTCCATCGTGTCGAACCCGGCGTCGCGGACCCCGGACACGCAGTTGCTGGAACGCCTCGATGCCGACGCTTCCGCGTGTGCCATCGGCGCTCCCGTCTGGCACGAACTCACATTCGGTTGTCGTCGTCTGCCGCGCGGGCAGAGGCGAGCCGCGCTTGAGGACTATCTGGAGAACGTGGTCCGGCGATCGTTTCCGATCTTGCCCTACGACGAGGTCGCGGCGGGGTGGCATAGCGACGAACGAGCGCGGCTCGAAGCGCTTGGCAAATCCGCACCCTTTGTCGACGGTCAGATCGCGGCGATTGCCCAGGTAAACGAGTTAGTGCTAGTCACCGCCAATATCAAGGATTTCAGCCGGTTTCGAGGGCTCAAGGTCGAGAACTGGCTACGCCGGTCACGGCGCCGTTGACGCTGCCGTTTCGTGATCAATTCCGTTCTCGTTATTCGTCCACCTAACGTCAGGCTTCAGCAGCGCCGACTGAGCGGCTCGCGGTCGGCGTCTGTTGCAAGCCGTGGTTAGACGTCGTGTTGACCCGCATCAAATCGAGAGCGTAATCGGACTCGTGTCGTTGCGCCTGATACAGCTCCACTGGCAAAACGCTCACGGCTTCCAATACGGCCTCGCGATCGGTTTGAGTGATCTCGCAACCGAGAATCACGCTGGTCAGCATGCCGTGCGGATACTTGGCGAGACCCGGTTGCCCGACCCGAACCACGCGCCATTCCTGCTCGTATTGCCAGTGCAACGCTTTGCGCAAGACCATCGCTCGGGTTCGCTGTTCGCGCGTCATCCGGAAGTAATCAACCACCGGATAGTCATTGCCGTACTCAACTGGCTGGGCGTCGCACAGAATCGAGTCATTTGTCGTTCGGAAGCCGATACAGAATCCGCGGTGGCAGTCTGCATAGTGCGACCACATGAGAATGTCGTCAGACTTAGCCGCGAGACAGAACAATCCGACCTGCTCCACGTCCTGTCTGACCCCCTGCTCGAATTCCGGAATCATCCTCTCGATGCTGGAGGTGTCTGGCCGGTGACGGCCAAACTCCCGGAACCAGTCGCCGTCATCGCCGTCCATTGACACCCGGACGCGTGCCTCGAACGGATCATTGAATTGGCTGACCGAGCTAAACCAAACCTCGCCAGACCTGATTGCAGTGAGTGCGTGATCGCGGCTGCGGGGTTCCAGGGAGCTATATTTATACAGGATATCTGGTCGCTTCACCGTCGTATCCTTGGCGTCTAGACAGTATGACTTTAGGTTTCAGCCGCGGCGGCTGAGCGGACCGGCCGTCGTCGGCTGCAAACCCTTGTTCGGCAGCGTTTGTTACGATGAGTTCGTCGGTCGTGCTGCCGTCGGCATTCGTCGGAGTTCGTGCATGAACGCCGGTGGCTCCAGCACCCGCGTTCCGCCGAGTTCAAGCTCAAGCGCTTCGCGTTTGTTCCGCGACATCTCTCCGTCTCTAGTAATGAAGACGTCACGCCGATATCCACCGGCATTGGCTGCCAAGTTTCGATCTTGGCCATCCCTGAGAAAGTCAAGTGCCGCAAGGTGGTCGGTGTCCTCCGTCAACGCCACACGTGCCAAGCCAAAGCGCACCGCGCCAAATCGAGGCACTCTCGTCGGAGTCAGCGGGAAGAAATGAGAGAGCATCCTCTCGAGGTCCCTCTTCCGCGCGTGGTCACGAGTGTCACGCACTTCCTTCGCCGCCTCCGGCGTGACGACTGTCTCGAATAGTCCATCGTCACGCGCTGCAAAGAACTCTCGGGCGAGTTCCTCGTTGTCCGCGAGCCAGTTGATCGCCGAAGTGTCCAGCGCGACTTTCATCTGGTTTCTTGCATATCCGTCGGCCGAACGTCCGCGTTCACCTGCGGCGGCCGTGAACGTCGCTTGCCGCCGTCAGCTGCAAACGCCTGGTCGGCGGCTCTCAGGTTGCAATGAAAATCCGCGAAACAAGCCCCATTTGTCTTGCGAATGCCCACGCTCGCGCTGTGTGTGCCCTCCGCGGCGTCGCGTGCCGCACCCATCCCATTCAGGGTGACGGGTCACACAAATACGCGATACGGTACGCCTCGGATACTCTCGAATCGCTCCAAGATTGAAGCCGGGACATTGGCCCCCTGTCGCGGTGGTCCGTAAAGTTCTTGAAGGTGCTGGAAGTGTGCTGAGAGCGCGGCGGCGTCGCGCCACTGTTCGAACACAACAAACTGGCGGGCGTTGTCAACTTCCTGGTAGAAGACGTAGGCCAGACAACCGCCCTCGGAACGACTCGCTGCGATCAGGTCACGCAAGAAGTCCTCTGTTGTCTGTTGCACCCCTTCCCTGACCGTGATGTAGGTCATCGCAGTCAGAGTCGTTCCGTCCTGAGTCCCGACGCCACTTCCCTGCGCAAGACCTCCTCCGCTGGCACCAAGAGCGCTGCCAGCGAGGTTCGCTGTGGCCATCGTGGCACCCCAGACAAAGCCGCGTCGCGTGAGGGTCTGACTCATTGATTGTCTCCCGAATCCGGGCTGGTTATGTCAACGCTCCGTGCCTTGCTGTGCATTGGCGCCGCGTCGTCCGCCGAACGTCATGCTTCAGCAGCGCCGCGTGGGGCGAACCGTCGGCGTCTGCTGCAAGCAGTGTTAGGCGTGTAGTTGTTGCCGGTGGGTTCTCTTTCTCCTGGACAAACGAAAGCCTTCTGTTGCATTAGTGGGTGACACTCTCACGTTAATCTACTTGAAACTGATATCGTCCGGACAAATGACTAGATTGCCATTCACAGCGGGATGGTACATCTGAGCGAACGGGAGGTCGTAGGTATTACCCTGGTCATCCTCATACTGCCCCTTGGCGTAGAAGAAGAGCCTTGCGGCGCCCGCGTTGAGGGCAGCCAGCTTCTCTGAGGACATGACGAAGGACGGAAAGAAATAAGCACCTTGCAGTTCGGATGGGGCCAGCGAGAACATGCTCTCCGCGGCATCTCCGTAAAGGAACGCCCGTTGCTCTGGGTCGGTGCTGAAGTAGTACGTGAAGTCTTTGAAGAACCCCGAGACTGCCATTGTTCCTGTATTCCTCAGATCGAACGAGACTCGTACCGGAACACTCGGCTCGTGCGGAATCTCCAATCTGGCATTCTGAACGAACACGTATGGACGGGACGTCGCATCAGCCACCTGAGTCGACTCGCCCGAAATCTCAGTCAACCCAGTTCTCGCCAGCTGGGCTCCGTAGAACCCGAGGATGGCGGCCAAGGCAATCAGCGCCAATCCGGCTATCAACTGGGTCATCTGTTTGTCGCCAACGTCAGGGTTCAGCGGTGCCGGCCGATCGACGCGTGCGGGCATCCGCTGCAACCTGTTGTTAGACGTCTTCTTTCGTTTGATCTCGTCGCCCCGCCAAAATGGCCACGATATTCGTGACCGACGATGTAGCCTCTAGGCAGAGGGCCGCCTCCCGAAAGTCGGCAGTTCGTCGATGTTGCAGCTCCACCGCCAGCTTGAGTGCCGCCTTCGCGTGCCGCCGAACGTTCTCGTTGCTCGAACCCTGGCTTGCATGCGCGAAAAAAGCCTCGATCATGCGACCACCATCCGTTCGGCTTGGCAGCACCCCAGCGTAGCGATAATAGGCGCGTAGAGTGCGTCGATGTATCGACGGCGCTCGGCGTACGACCCGAATTCGTCCTTCCACTTCTGGTACCAGTCCCACAAACTCGCGAAAGGGTTAGGATTCTCGAGCCCGCGCGCCGAGAGAGCCGCCGCTATCCGACGATGGCGAGCCTTGTAATAGTCATCTACCTCTTGGATTCGTGCGCCTCCCGTCGCAACTGAGATCAGCTGGTTCCGGTGAATGCAGATATCCGGATAGAGTGTGTCGTCAACATCTTTGCCGTTGTCGACTATCAGGAGCCGGTCAGGCGGGTCTCGAGGTTGCTCGCCCTGATGGCTCGAATGAATCGCCTCAACGATCCGCTTCTGGTCCCACTCCGGCAGGCGGTCTATCGCCTCAGCGAAAACCTTCGGCGATGACAACTGGATGGCTGAAATCGACTTATCAGACCAGATAGCCTCACGTCGGTACTCATAAGCCGAATGAATCAGCAAGCCGGCCAGGTCGTTCCTGCCCAGGTCATTCAGGACTCCGACTGCCAGCTCCGCGGGTTCCATGGGGTCTTGGTCCGTCTAGACAGTATGACTTCCGCCGAGTGCGAACGAGGCTGACCTCCGGCGGTATCGCGGGTTAGCCTGCGTTGGGCCAGA
>CALBET010000046.1 GCA_937888665.1 uncultured Acidobacteriota bacterium | reverse complement strand
CCCCCCTGACTCGGCCCCACCGGGCCACCGAGACTGATCGTCATCACGTCGGCGTTGACTTCGGTGTCCGCGCCCGAAAAGAACCCCGCCGGAAAAAAAAGGAGGACAACGATCAGCACAACATGTCCCCCCAGGGAGACGGCATAGGTTCGAGCCAGGCTATCGGACGCCATGGCCCGCGCCCGCAGCACATCGGTGGTCGACTCCATACTCAGTCGTGAGGGTTCAATAGTAGTCAGAGTTCAGTCGCGAAGTCCGTGATCAGCAGCACATTCACGACACCGGCCTCCAGAAGCTCATCCATGACCGTCACAATGTCTTGATACGTGACCTCCCGGTCGCCGCGCAAGAAGACGTTCTGATCAGAGCGCCCCAGGAGTTCCTGCCGCATGCGTTCGTCCAGCACCTCGACACGAACCGCCTCACCATCTACTTGCACGATCTGATCCGTACGAAACGACATTGGCACGGTGACGACCAGCCGGTCGTCTGATACCGGGTCGCCGCGCCGCGCCACGGGCAGGATCACGTCCAACCCGCGCTGCATCATCGGCGCCGCCACCATGAACACAATCAGCAGCACCAACATCACGTCGACGAGCGGAACGACGTTGATCTCAGACAGAGACGTGACGACACGGCGCCCCCCGCGGCGTCTCCGGCCACCCGACGCGCCGGCCGCACCCTGCTCTTGAATCTTGGGCATGCTCCTACACCCCGTAGGCGTCAGTCTCTTTAGGTGAAGTTCCGCTCGGCGATGTTGAGAAACTCCAGAGAGAAGTCCTCCATCGTCGACAGGTGAATCTTTATCTGGTTCGTCAGGTGGTTGTAGAAATACACCGCTGGAATCGCGGCGGCAAGACCGGCCGCGGTCGCGATGAGCGATTCACCGATCGGCGTGGCCACCACCGACAGGTCGGTCGACCCGGTGGCGGCGATCCCCTGAAACGCCCCGACGATACCCATAACCGTGCCAAACAGACCGATGAACGGCGTGATGCTGGCCGTCGTCGCAAGCAGATGCACCCGGTGCTCAAGCTTGTTGGCCTCGACCGACGAGGCCCGGAGGAGGGCTCGATCGAGGGCGTCAAAGCTTCGCAGCGTAGGGCGCGCGGACCCGGCCGGCGCTTCGGCGTCTTCCGTGCCGTGCCGGAGTTGCGCGTTGAGTTCCGCGTATCCTGCTTGGAATACCCCCACCAACGGGCTGTGCACGAGCGAACGGCACACGGACTGCACTTCAGAAAATTTCTTGCTCCGTCTGAACACGTCGAGAAAACTGGACGTCTGCCGCTCAAGGCGACGGTATTCCCACAGCTTGTGGAGCGCGATGCCCCAAGAGGTAATGGAGAAGAGGAATAGAACAAGGAGAACAGCTTTGGACAGAGGCGTCGAACGAGCCACCCATTCGACCACGCTCCCACCCATACCTGTCTCCGACGCGCCAACCGCCTGTATTTGCATGGCGATGGCGTAGTAACCAAGGGTACGCAAAAGCCCTCCGTTGACTACAAAGCGCGCCGCTGGGAAAGCGCCGACACCGAAGGGTAGCACGCACCACAGGGGCTGTCAAACATATGATACGATGGCACTTCTTGGCGCTGCCGGCCCATGATCCGCTTCCTAAGCATCCGCGACCTGG
>CALBET010000045.1 GCA_937888665.1 uncultured Acidobacteriota bacterium | reverse complement strand
GGGTGGCTCAGTGGCGGGCCGGGCTACGGAAAATCAATGCTAGTCGCCAGCATTGCAACGCGCTGGTCTGCCGAGGCCGAACGGTCGCCCAGACACCGCGGTCTTTACCTGCATCGCTTCCGCGGCGGCGACGCGCGGAACAGCCGACGCGCATTCCTCGTCGGCCTCATGGAAGCGCTGGTCTCATGGCCGCCACTCGCGCAGGCGACCGCGGATCCCGAGTGGCGGCTGCATGACGGGGACGAGCTCGTCGAAGATATCCAGCTTCAGTTGGCGGAGATGCCGAAGCCGCATCCGAAAAACCCTCGGGGAAAGGACTCCAGGTTCCCCCTGTTTCTTATCGTGGCAGATGGACTCGATGAGATCGTCTCCCACGACCGGGGGTTCGCGACACTCCTGCACGACTTTGGCGCCACACCGGGGCTCACTTTGCTCCTGGCGGGTCGACCGGAGTTCAACCTGGACCAAACGTTCTCGTCCGAGAGATGCACACCTCTGTTCCCCGACGGCGTACCGCCGATGAGGGACGATGATATCCACGCCATGCTGCTAGACGGTCTCGGGAACGCACGGTATGCGCTGCTAGCAAGGGATGAGGAGGACGATGGGGGCGTCCGCAATGCATTCGTTGAACGGGTCGTCGAGCGGGCCCGTGGGCTTCCCCTGTACGTCCACCTTCTGCTGGAAGATCTCCGGGCCGGGAACCTCACTGTCAACGACGAGGACCGGCTGCCTGATGGCCTCAACGCCTACTACGACGACCTGGTCCAGCGACTTGGCCTGAGCACTGTCCAACGCGACTTGCCCCTTGTGATCGCCACGCTCGCCGTTGCCGAGGAGCCTCTGGACGCGCGAGCGCTCGCCGAGCTTCTCGCTGCACCGTATCTCGAGGATGAGCCCGTCTACGTCCGCCGCGTCGCAGCTGCTCTCAGGGTGGGCACGGGCCTGTTGCGGTCGATTCCCACCCCGGAGGGCTCGCCGGGGTACAGCCTGTACCACCAGAGCTTCCGCGAGTACGTGACAGGCCGTCAGGCCGAACCCGACTCAGCGGCGGTGGCCGGGTGCGCTGCACTCGCGGATACCGTGGCGGAAGCCACCCGACGATTGTATCGGACCGCAGCCATCTGGGCCCAGCTGCCGACCGGCAACCTGAGGCGGCATCTCTTCCGCTGGGGAACCGAGTACAGCCTGTGGTGGCAGCCGGGCGGCGCGGACTTCGCAGCCAGTCGCCTGACCGACTTCGACTATCTTCAAGCGCGGGGTCATCAGGTCACCGGCGACGAGGCAAACGACCTGATCCGCGAGTTCGCAGCGACGTCGGAGGCTCTCCCACCGGGCGACGCGCGCAACAAGTTCTCTCCGTGGGTGGAGTTCGCACACCAGGCTGCCCACACGCTACGCCGCGCGGACGCGGATTGGGGATTCGGGCGTATCCTCCTCCAACTGGCGCTGGAGCACGCCGACGACAGCCCGCTGACGCTGGCGGCGGAACGGTGGCTGGCAACCTGCGGCCACCCGGCTCCCGCGCTCGTTGCCGGGACCCGACGGCCCACGCTCCCGGTGTCGAACACCGAACTTGTGCTTGAGGGTCACACTCGCCCTGTCCGCAACCTCATCGTCGATGGCGAGCGGAGACTCATCACGGCGGCAGGGGGAGAGGTGAGGGTCTGGAGCGCGGTCTCTGGCGAGTGCAGTCTCGTGATCGAGGGTTCGGGGTGGGAATGCGAGGTCGTAGCGCCAGGGCGCCTGTTGGTAGGCGAGCGGCAGTTGTGGGACATCGAGTCCGGGGCCTTGCTTGCTGACCTTAAGGTCATCGGCCGTGGAAGGGACTTGGGGCTGGCCGACACCTTGGTGACCGCGGGCCCCAAAGGCGAGGTGAAGCTGAACTGTCCGATCGACGCGTCGGTCGTTCGGGAGCATCGCTTTGGCAGACGCCCCTGCACCGGGGTTGCGCTACTAAGGCCCGACCGCGCGTTGGTTTGGGGCGCCGGCCGCGCACTTTGGCTCTGGGATCCGCACACGGGCGACATCATCGCAGAGGTTTCCGGGCCACGTGGATACGTCAAGGAGTTCCGGCTCGGTCCCGACGGGCGCGCCGTCATCGTCAAGGGAAAGGGGCTCCTGGTCCTGGACACCGACACCGGCACTGTTCATGGCCAAGAGAGGACCGGAGAGATCCGGCTCCTGCGCGTCATCGCCGACCGCATATTGGCGGCAACGAGCGACGGAACCGTCGCTATCTGGTCCATCGTTCCGTTGGCCGCCACCGAACAACGCTGCATCGACGAGGGCACGGGAATCAAGTTCCTCGACT
>CALBET010000044.1 GCA_937888665.1 uncultured Acidobacteriota bacterium | reverse complement strand
GCGGACTGAACATGAGCGTCATGGCCACGGGGCTCGTTGGTGCGATGCAGCTCACGCACGCGATGGTGCCGCCGACCCCCGGACCTCTCGCGGCCGTGGCGCTGGTGGGGGCCGATATCGGTCAGGTGATCCTGTATGGCGGTCTCTGCACGTTCGTCGCGTCGCTCGCGGGGTGGGGCTACGCGCTCCTGGTTGGCCCCCACATCGACTCGCCACCGTCGCGCGAATTCGTGGGGCAGTCCCTCATCGAACAGGGCCGCGAAGCCGAGCTCCCGTCAACGTGGCGGGCGTACGCCCCGATTCTGATTCCGTTGTCACTCATTGCCGGAAAGAGTGTCGCGGCGTTCTCGCTTCCGCCCGACCACCTCGTGAACGCGGCGATGCTCTACCTGGGCTGGCCGGTCGTCGCGCTGGGCATCGGTATTCTGCTCGCCTACCGGAACACGAACCGGAGCCAGGCGCACGACCGGAAGGACGCCTGGATCGAGGACGCGCTCCGTGCCTCGGCGATGATCATCATGGTGACCGGTCTGGGCGGCGCCCTGAGCCAGATTCTCCGCGAAACACCGGCAGTCGATTCGATCGCCAACTTCGTAGCGTCCACCGGTCTGCCGGCTATCTTTCTCCCGTTCGTGCTCGGGGTCGCCGGCAACATGATCACCGGCTCGACCACGGTCGGCGTCATCACCGCGGCCTCGGTCGCCGCGCCGATGATGGAGACCCTTGGATTGAGCCCCGAGGCGACCATGCTGGCCGGCGCGTCCGGCGCGATCATCATCAAGTATGTGAATTCCAGCTACTTCTGGGTCTGCACGTCGCTCTCGCGTATGTCTCTGAAAGCGGCGCTGATTTCGTTCGGCGGCGTGACCCTGGTGAACGGCGTGACGGCGATGGCGATGGTCTACGTGCTCTGGACGGTAGGCCTGATTTGAACCGCACGCGTTCTGGCGCGTAACGCCGATCTCGTATAAGTTCTCTCTGTACTTCTTACATGGACGCAGACGATGGGTGGGGCGCTTCCCAGTGCCCCCTTCTCGCTTCCGTCGCGTTTTCAACACAGGAGGCCTCGTGGGACAAGCTGAACACGCGTGGCGTCACGGATTCTCACGCCGTCAGGCGATCGCCGGTCTCGGCTCATTTCTGGCCGCGTCACCGTTGCTGCACGCGCAACGCGACCCGTGGCCGCTCGGCGCACACCGACGGTTCATGGGCTTCGATGAAATCCGCGATGTCTTCGACTTCGAGCCGCTGTTCCGCGCCAATGTTCCACTGTCGATCTACGACTACAGCGCGCATGGCACGGAGTCCGAGTTCACGCTGTACCGCAATCGCGACGCGTTCGACTGGGTCCAGCTGGTCGGGGGCGGTGGGGTCGCTCCGGCCGACGTTGACACGTCGACCGAGCTGTTCGGCCGCGCGATGCCCAGCCCGATCATGCTGGCGCCAACGTCACGGCAGCGCGACCTGCATCCCGACGGCGAGCTGGGCATGCACCGCGCGGCCACGACGACGTCGACGACCATGATCGTCAGCAACGCCTCCAGCTTTCCGTTCACACGCATCGCGGAGGAGGCAGAAGGCCCGCTGTGGTACCAGCGATACGCCACGCGCGAACTCGATCCCAACCGGGCCGCACTCGATGAGGGTCAGGAGGCGGGGGCGCAGACCATCGTCGTCACCATCGACCAGCAGGCGACCCTGTACGAGCGCGACCTGCACGTCCGTCATCTGGGTGGCGCGCCGCGGCAGGTGCGGCGCCGAACACCGCCGAACCCGCCGAACCCGTATCGGGTGGGGGCCGGCCGGCTGTGGTACGAGTGGAAACTGTTCGACGACCTGAAGCCCCTGTGTCAGGTCCCGATGCTGGCCAAGGGCATCCTGACCGGCGAGGGGGCCAAAATGTGTCTCGCGCACGGGGTGGACGGCATCATCGTGTCGAACCACGGCGGGCGGTCGCTCGACTACGGACCGTCGACCCTCGAAGTGCTGCAGGAGATCGTCGAGGCCGTCGGTGGCCGGGTCCCGGTGATCATCGACAGCGGGTTCCGCCGGGGCACCGACGTGCTCAAGGCGCTGGCGTTGGGTGCAAACGCCGTGTGCCTCGGACGGGCCTCGCGGTGGGGGCTCGGCGCGTTTGGCGAGCCAGGGGCGCAGAAGGTGATCGAGATGATCAACGCCGAGCTGCGACAGGCGATGGCGTCAGTCGGCGCGGCCACGCTCGCCGACATCAACCGCACAATGGTGAAAACCAACTTCCCCTAGATGATGCGCCGTCCCGTAGCAAGGGCCTTCAGGCCCGCCGGGCGGCTGAGCCAAACGCACACGTGACGAGGTACACGGAAGATGACGGTCGACAGACGGGAATCGTTACGGGCATTCGGTGCCTTCGTGACCGGATCTGCCGCCGCGGCGGGGCAACCCGCGGGCGGCCCGGAGACAGACATCCTGACGCCGGTGCTGGAGCTGGTCAACGCGACCGAGTTCGAGTCGATGGCCAGGCTCGGGCTCCCGCCGGCGCGGTACCAGACCATCAGCGGTGGTCACCGGGGCTCGTTCGACAAGATGACCTTCCGCCAGCGGCTCATGGTCTATGCCATGGACCTGGATCTGACGACGGAACTGTTCGGATACGAGATGTTCGCGCCAATCATCGTGGGGCCGGTCGCGAACCAGGGCGAACTCCACGCGGATGGTGAGCTGGGAACGGCGCGTGGCGCCGCCGCGGCCAAGGCGATCATGGTGGCCACCAGCGAGTCGAGCCACCCGATCGACCAGATTGTCGCCGCGAGCACTGAACCGGTCTGGTCGCAGGTGTATGCCGACGCCCCCAACGCGGGCGATCAGGCGGCGCAGGCTGTTGGCGCCGGGTGCAAGGCCCTGTGCGTGACGATTGGCGTCTCTGCCGGCGGCGCGCCCATCGCCACCAACTGGGACGCGGTCCAGCAGTTAACCCAGGCGGTGAACGTGCCGGTGGTCGTCAAGGGCATCATGAGCGTCGACGATGCCCGAACGGCGCTTCAGCGTGGGGCCGACGGGCTCGTCGTATCGAATCACGGCGGACTGATGGGCGGTCACGGGGCGCTGCCCGTCGATGTGCTGCCGACGGTGGCCGACGCGGTCAACGGACAGGTCCCGATCCTGGTCGACGGCAGCTTCCGGCGTGGCACCGACGTGCTGAAAGGACTGGCGCTCGGGGCTACGGCGGTCATGGTCGCGCGGCCGCCGATGTGGGGGCTGGCGGCATATGGGGCGGAGGGAGTGCAGGCCGTGGTCGAGATCCTCCAGACCGAACTGGCCAGAAACATGGCCATGACCGGCCGGCCCACGATCAGCATGATCGACCGCGAGTTGGTCCGCGTCGACAAGTGGTAGACGGGCGTCTGGCTTCAGATGCCGCGTTTCCGAATCGCTCCTCTTTTCCCTAGGGTGCTCATGAACACACGCAGATGGGTCGCGATGGTTGTTGCGGTGGCGGCGACGTTGGCCACGGTGCCGGCGGCGGCCCAGGACCAGTCCGACGCGATGGTCGAATGGCGCTACGTGGGCGCCACGCAGGGCGCGTCGAAATACTCCCCGGTGGCCGATATCAACCAGTCCAACATCGAACAGCTGGAGATTGCCTGGACCTGGGAACCGAACGAATTCCCGAATCAGGAATTCAACACGCGCCCCGGCAGCTTCGAAGCCACGCCGCTGATGATCGACAACGTCATTTACGTGGCGACGATGTACACACGTATCGTCGCGCTCGATGCCGAGACGGGAGAGGAACTCTGGGCGTTCGACCCTGAGGCGTACCGGACCGGGCCGCGCGGCGCCGGCCCCGGGGGCTTCAAGCATCGCGGCGCATCCGTCTGGGGCACCGGCGACGAGATGCGTGTGTTCATCAACAGCCGCGACCGCATCTACGCGGTCAATGCGAAGACCGGCGAGCCGATCCGTTCGTTCGGGGACGATGGACACGTCGTCATCACGAAGGACTTCCCCAATACCGTCACCAGTGACGAGTTCGATCAGACATCGCCGGCCGTGGTCTTCGACGACCTCATCATCATCGGCAGCCGGGTGCCAGACCGCGTGCAGCACCGATTCGACACCCCGGGCGCCGTGCAGGCGTTCGATGTGCACACCGGCGAACGCCGGTGGGTGTTCTACACCGTGCCCCAGTCGAACGACGCGTTCGGGGCCGACACCTGGCAGGACGGCTCGTGGCGCTACACCGGTCACGCCAATGTGTGGGGCCTGATGTCACTCGACGAAGAGCGTGGACTGCTCTACGTACCCACCAGCACCCCAAGTAGTGACTTCTGGGGCGGTCAGCGGCTGGGCGCCAACCTGTTTGCGGAATCGCTCGTGGTGCTCAACGCCCGCACCGGCGAACGGGAGTGGCACTTCCAGACCGTGCACCACGGGCTCTGGGACTATGACCTGACCTCGGCGCCGAATTTGATGACCCTCGAGGTCGACGGCCGCCGCATCGACGCCGTGGCCGAGGTCTCGAAGCAGGGCTTCACATATGTCTTCGACCGGGTGACCGGCGAACCGGTGTGGCCCATCGAGGAACGGCCGGTCGACACGGAGACGGATGTACCGGGCGAAATCCCGTATCCGACGCAGCCGTTTCCAACGAAACCGCCGCCGTTCTCTGGCCAGGGCGTGACCCTCGACGACGCCAACGACCTCACACCCGAGGTGCACCGGCTCGCGTTGGAGGAACTGCGGACGTTTCGCCTCGGCCCGCTCTTCACGCCGCCCAGCCTGAAAGGCACGCTCCAACGGCCCCGGGTCGACGGTGGCGCCAACTGGGGTGGCGCCGCGCTCGACCCCGCCACCAACCGGCTCTATGTGCGGACCTCGGAAGGCGGCACGCCGAACCAGGTGTGCGCCATCGATCCCAACGTGCCCGATGTGGATGTGCCCTACACGAACAACTGCGCCCGCGGCGCCTCACCCGGCATCTTCCAGGGGCTGGAGGGATACGTGCCGACGGAACGCAGTCGCCTGGGTCCGATTCCGCTGATCAAGCCGCCGTACGCGCGTCTGGTCGCCATCGACCTGAACGCCGGCGACATCGCCTGGAGCGTGCCGTTCGGCGAGGGCAGCGGAGTCATGCGGAATCATCCATTGCTGCGGGACGCCGACTTGCCGGACCGCCTCGGCACGCGGGGCGCCAACGGCCCGATGGTGACCGCGGGCGGGCTGGTGTTCCTCGGCGGCGGCGACCCGTATCTGTACGCCTTCGACGCCGACACCGGCCGCGAGTTGTATCGCGTGCCCACGGAATTCCGTACCAGCGGCAACCCGATGAGCTATCGGTCCCGTGCGGGCAAACAGTTCATCCTGATCGCCACCGGCGCCGGACCGGATGCCTCGCTCGTGGCGTTCGGCCTGCCAGACCAACCGTAGACGGCCAGGGCGTCGCGGTGGTGGCCGCCCTTCCCGCCTTCGCCGAGGCTAGCAGCCCGGATGACGCTGACCGGTGGTCAGCATGGAAAGGAACTCGTGTCACTCCGATTTGCCATCGTCACCCTCCTCGTCACGCTCGGACCGGTCTCGATCGCCAACGCCCAGGACGAACACCCGGGCGCCGCGCCCTACGCGCAGGTGTGCGGGATGTGCCACGGTGAGGCGGGACAGGGCGACATCGCGCCGCCGCTCGTACTCGGGCAGCTCGACCCGGAGTATGTGCTGGCGATTGTCCGGGAGGGCTACGGCCAGATGCCCCCCATTTCACGGCGCGAGCTCACCGATGACCAGGTGCGGCAGGTCGTGGCGTATCTGGCGTCGCTCGCCGAGAAAGGCTCCGCCCCGCCCGCAGACCGACCAGACCACTAGCAGCTGTCATCGCCCCGCTTTGGTCAGTTCTTCAACTCGGCCCCCCTGCGGCTCCGCGTCACGGTTCGGATGCAGCTAGTGGAGACGCCAGCCCAAGTAGAGCCCAAGGGCCTGGATGTCGGGGTTACGCCAGGAACCGTCGAGACCGTTGTTCGAAACGTGGACCCAACGCGCGCCGCGCAGCATGTCGACGCGGGAAGTGAGCTGACGTGACAGGCCGACTCCGGTCTGCGCGACGATGTTGAACTGGGTCCCATGATCCGGCACTCGATGCGAGGCGTACGCCGGCCCGGCGCCCCCCTCGACGAACACGGACGTCTGACCGCGCTCCAGAGCGCTCCAGCGCACCATCATGCACAACGCGGGCATGAACACATTCCTGGCCGGAGTCTGGTTCACATGCAGCATGTGGGTCTCGACCCCGAGGGCCCAACGTGGGCTCACCTGACGGTACAGGCTGACGGCTCCGCCGAGCAGCTGCTCGCGGAACTGATTCATGTCCCACGATTCAAGAAAAAACCCACCAGTGACCTCGACGGCCCAGGGCTGGGCGACGACCGCATCGGCGGCCGGTGAGCTGCCGGTGACGGGCGGTGGATCTTCAGTCGATTCGGCGGTGGCCGACTGGGGCGCGGCGGACAGAGTCAGCGCCAGGACCATCACCACAACAAACTCCCGCTTGCCTCGTGCCATACGCGAACCTCCACCCTTCCTGGCCGGCTGAGGACGTTCGCGAGCAACGCCGGAGGACGGTTGTACACCTGATTCTGGCGACAATTCAAGCCATATCGCACCAGACACGTGGCTCCGGTTGGTGACACCGCGCCTCGCCACCAGCGATGTCGACCCAGCCTCTGCGCCGGACCTCATCGCGATCGCCTGACCTCAAGGCCGCGAGCATTCTTCGTTCTGGTGCCCGTCCGGCCGTCATCTTGACCGCGCACCGCCGCCCGGCGCGGGAGGCGGTGGCGGCGCCAGTAGATAGCGCATATCGCGGAAGGTGAGGCCGAGTCGCTCGTGGCGTTGCCGCCAAGACTCGAAGCTCGCGGCGAGCGTCTCGAGCAAACGGGCCTTGCGTGACGACTGCTCTCGAGCGGCGGCTCGCCTGAAACACGTGGCACCCACCTCGGCATACCAACGGATGTTGTGCCGCCGGCGCATCTGACGCTCGAAGAACCCGGCAAGAAGGAGGCACTGTGCACCCGCCTCTTCCATCATCGGACCGTCGTGCCTCAACGTCGTGTCGAGCACAAAGTGGTCGAAGACGTCGCTGAGGTTCCTCGGCGTCGGAAACTCGTGAGTCGCCTGGGTTGAGGTCTGTGCGTAGTGGGCGAGCACGCTCGCGTTGTAGAGCAGCTCCTCGCGATCGACCGGCGAATCACAGACATCGCGCAGGTTGACCGCGAAGAACTCCAGGGTCTGGCGATGATCGGAGGCGAGTAGCTCTCTCAAGTGCTCCATGGCATCTCCGGGTTGACCGCTCCAGTAGATCATACCCACCGACCCGCGACGGTGTCTCGAAACCGTACGCCTCGTCCACATGGCGCGACTCGTCCGGTCGCGCTATGATGCCGTCACTCGCGCTTCTGGAGCAGGCATCCCATGTTCAATCGCCGCACGGTGCTGGCAACCCTCATGACGCTAGGGCTCACCACGAGCGCCTGGATGCAGCAGGACCTGGAGGTATCCACCACGGTCCAGGACGGGTTCACCCTCGCCACCGTGGGCGACCTGATCTACGCCCACGACCTCGGCCACATGATGCGCGACCCATCGTTCGCATCGGTGGTCGGGCTGCTTCGGGGCGCCGACGTGACGACCGGCAACCTCGAAGGCATCATCGTGGACGGCCGCACTTTCGCGGGGTCGCGGATGGGTGGGCACGGCGCCGAGCCGAGCGCCGCCGACAGTCTGAAGGACATGGGGTTCGACCTCGTGGCGCGGCCCAACAACCACGGCAACGACTTCGGCCCAGAGGGTCTGGCGGAAACGAGCGCGCATCTCGACCGCGTCGGTGTGCAGTACGCCGGCGTCGGCAACACCTACGCGGCGGCCCGCGCGGCCAGGTTCTACACGGCGGACGCCGGACGGGTCGGGATGGTCGCGACGACCGCCACCGGGACGCTCCCAGCCAGACCGGCTCGCGGAGAGTGGCCTGGTGTCGGCGGCTACAGCACGCTGGATGTCACACGCTTCTTCATGACGCCGGCCCAGTCCTGGGAAGCGGTGCGGACCCTCCGCGACAACTTCCCGAACGGCACGGGATTCTACGCGCGCGGCGCCAACAGCGACGACCATATCCAAGTCCTGGGTGAGCAGTTCCGGAAGGCGCCGGCCGGCGAGACTGACCCGTATTACGCGTTCGAGATGAATCAGCGCGACCTCCGGGATCTCCTGGCGGCGGTCCGGGAAGGCAAGATGCGGTCGGACTTCCTGACCGTCGCCATGCACTCGCATCACTTCCGCGACACGCGTGGCGGGTATCGCGGCGCCGGCATCCCGGAAGCGGAGCATCTCGATACGAACCCGAGCGTGGCGAATTACCTCGAGGAGTTCGCGCGGGCAGCCATAGACGCGGGGGCAGACGCGTTCCAGGGGACCGGGGTCCATGTGGTGCGTGGTATCGAGATCTACAAGAACCGGCCGATCTTCTACGGGCTCGGCGAGTTCGTCCGCCAGCGGGACGTGGACGGGCTGTCGGGACTGGGTGACTTGCAACGTGACGCCTGCGACGGGTGCCCATTCCCTGCCAAATACGAGAGCTTCATCGCCATCAGCGAATACCGCGGCGGCCGCTTGGACGAGGTGCGGCTGCATCCCGTCGAGCTGCGCTACGCGGCGGAGCGGATGGCTCACCGAGGCATACCGCGAGTGGCTCCACCCGAGACGGCGCAGCGTATTCTGGCGCGCCTTCAGGAGCTGTCGGCGCCCTATGGGACGACTATCACCATCGAGGGCGACATCGGCGTGATCCGGCCGTGACGGCCGCCTGCGAAACAACGCAACCCATGAGCACCCGAGATGCGAAGCCCGCGGTCCGTAGCCTGGCACGCGGCGTCGTCGCAACCGTGCTGACGATGGTCGCGCTCGCGCCAGTCCCGGTTGCCGCGCAGACTCGTACCGTGTGGGACGGCGTCTATACCGAGGCGCAGGCACGACGTGGCCAGGAGCAGTACAAGGACATGTGCGGCTACTGTCACCGTGACGACCTGCAGGGAGGGGGGAGCGAAATCGGAGCCCCGGCCCTGCTGGGCTCCATCTTCACGGCCAAGTGGGAAGACGGCCCACTCGCCGACCTCTTCGTGACGATTGGCACGACGATGCCGCAGCAGAACCCAGACTCGCTGATGCCGCAGGTGGTCATCGACATCATCAGCTTCCTCCTCTCAGCGAACGGCATGCCCTCGGGCCCGACCGAGCTTCCCCCCACCCTTGATGCGCTGGAACAGATCCTGGTCACGGCGCCGCCGGACCAGTAGCGCAAGAACTGGGCTACGCCCCGATCGAGTCTCGCCTCGACGACGACTACTACTGCGGCGCCGCTTGCGGCACCGCTTCCGGCTCGGCGTCGTCCTGACCTGGCACCCGGTCGGGTGTCGGCTGCGCCACCCGTTTCCCCTCGGCATCGCGCGCCGAACCGACGTTTCGGCCACAGTCGAAACAGGTGCGCAACTCGTCGGCCATGCCGTCGGTCGACAGGCCGCGGTCGGCCATCAGTGAGGCGAGCGCGGCGGCGGTTGCCGGCTGCTCCTTGTAGAACAGCGAGTAAAACACGCCGTTCGCGATCGTCCAGGGGGTCCATCCTTGCTTGCTTCTCACATCGAGCTCGGCGCCTTGCTCGACCAAGTAGGTGGCGACCGTAGGCGCGCCACGATACGCGGCGCCGTGCAGGGCGGTCTCGCCACGATCGTTGACCGCGCGAACATCGTTGCCCAGCGCGACCAACATCTTCACCGCCTCGAGCGCCTCCGGCTCATGCTCGGTGGTGGCGCCGCCATCCTCGCCGGGATTCCACATGTCGACACCGGCGGCCACCATCAACGGGGTTGTCAGATCGGCGTTCGAGATCATCGGGTCGGCGCCCGCGTCCAGCAGCACACGCATGATCTCCGTGTCGACGTTCTTCGACGCCAACAGAAACGGGGTCGCGCCGATACGATTCAGCCGGTTGCGATACCCATCGCGGAAGTCGGCCATCATCGGCGCGTTGACGTCGACACCGGCCGCAATCAAGGCGTTGATGAAGTCGAGACTGCTCAGGGTCCCCTTCCCCTCAGGCGGGGGCAGGTGGCCGATGTTGGTGCGGCGGAGCCGGATAGCCTGGTGCAGTGCGTTCCATCCTTGCTCGTCGGCATGCACGTCGGCGCCGCGTTTGATCAACGAGACCCCGAGCTCCCACTGACCGTTGATGGCCGCCAGTACCAGCGCGCTGGTGCCGTCGGGGAACGTGTCGTCGATGTCGGCGCCCGCCTCAAGCAGTGCCTGCACGGCGTCCGCCTGCCCCAGCTGGACCGCGAACAGATACGCGGTGAACGAAGGACCGGTGTTGGTCGATTTCGTCAGGCCCACGGCCTTCGAAAAGGCGCCACGGGTGTCGGCGGCCTGCGCGTCGCGTGTCCGGGCGCTGACGTCCGCGCCTCCCTCGACCAGCGCGGTGATGGCCGCCGCATTGTTCTCGGCCGCCGCCCACATCAACGCCGTTTGCCCACGGTTCTCTTCGAACGCGTTCGGGTCGGCGCCGGCGCCCAGCAGCACCTGAATCGACTCGACATTGCCGGTGCGCGCCGCTGTCATCAAAGCCGTTTCTCCGCCGGGGAGACGCCGGTTCGGGTCGGCTCCCGCCGACAGCAGACGGGCGACGATGGCGGCGCTCCCATTCGTGGTGGCGAGCGCAAGCGGCGCCACGTCATACCGGTTCACCGCGGCGACATCGGCGCCGGCATCGAGCAGCAGTTGCGTGATCGCCTCGGCATCCCGCTGCACGGCCCAGTGCAACGCCGTCATGCCGTCCGCTTCGCTGGCGTTGACGTCAGCCGCCACGCGCAGGGCCACCCGAACCGCCTCGATATCGGACGCCTTCGCCGCGTCGAGGAGCGGAGTATCGGCGGCATGGGCCGAGACGGCGGCCGTGAAGGCCAGGACCGTGGCCGTGGTCGTCAGACGCCTGAGTCTCTGATTCATACGCATGTGGTTTTCTCCCGCCTTCGCCGAGGCTTCGGCGGGCAAGCCCGCCTTTACATCTTGCCATCGCCGGCCGATCCATCTGCTTGTCCGCCCCGCCCCCTGACCGGACTATTGCCCCACCCCGCCGCCGCCCGCCCCCAGACGGGCCTGCCCGCCGAAGCCTTGGCGAAGGCTGGCTACAGATCGGTCAACAGGCCGGTGGAATCGGCGACCTGTTCTCGTTCCACCCCAACCTTGTGCAGCAGGGTCAACCCTAGGTTGGTGAACGGGGTGTGCAGCGGGTAGCGAATGTGGCGTCCCCGCTTGATGGCGCCGCCACCGCCCACGAGCACGGCCGGCAGGTCAACGGGTGTGTGGTGGTCGCTGTCGCCCATACCGGTGCCGTAGAGCAGCAGGGTGTGATCCAACAGCGACCCGTCGCCGTCTGGCGTGTCGCGCATTTTCTGCACGAAGCCCGCGAAGAGCGACATGTGATACGCGTTGATCTTTGCCCCCTGCGCGATCTTTTCCGGATCCATCTGATGATGGGACACTGCATGGTGCCCTTCAGGCACCCCGATCCAGGGATAGGAACGGCCGTTCAATTCGCGCGACATCTGGAACGCGACAACCCGGGTGACATCGGCCTGGAACGCCAGCAGCTTCAAATCGAACATCAACTTGGCGTGGTCGTCGAACGAGTCCGGCACCCCCACCGGAGGGTCGGCGATCGGCATCGGTGAAGTGCGGCTCTGCTGTTCGGCGCGCTGGATCCGCTGCTCGACGTCGCGCACCGCCCCCAGGTACTCGTCGACCATGACGCGGTCACGCACACCCAGGCGGCGCTGCAACCGGGCCATATCCTCCATCGCCAGGTCCAGCACGCTCCGGTCCGCGTCGAGACGCGCCGCGCGCTCGTCAGCGGTGCCGCCCTCGCCGAACATCCGCTCGAACACCGCGCGCGGGTTGCTCTCCATCGGCATCGGCGTCGTGGGCGTCTTCCAGGAATACGTGTGCTGATACACGCAGCTGTAGCCGTTCTCGCAGCTGCCCACGATGTTCTCGTGGTCCAGCGACAGTTGCAGCGAATTCAGCGGCGTGTCCTGGCCAATTTCGGAGGCGGCGATCTGGTCGATGGAGATTCCGGCCTCGATGTCGGCGCCCTCGGTCTTCTTCGGACGGGTGCCGCTCAGCCAGGCGGTGTGCACCCGGGTGTGGACCCCACCGCCTTCACTCTGGGTCTCGGCCCCCTTGTTGCTCAGCCCGCTCACCACGACCATCTCGTCGCGGAACGGCTCGAGCGACTGCAGCACCGGAGTCATCTCGAAGCCGGTACCGACGGTCTTGGGATGAAAATTCGGCAAATAGGTGCCGTTCGGCGCGTAGACGAACCCGAGCCGCTTGACGGCGGCGCCGGCGGCCCTGGCCGTCGAACCCAGCGACAGCGCGGGCACCATCGCATCCAGCAGCGGCAACGCCAAGGTCGCCCCCGCGCCGCGCAGGAAGGTCCGCCGGGGCAGCGCCATCTTGGTGATGATCATGACATTCTCCTGACTATCCGATCTCCGACAGGTGCGCCCATGCGAGCGCCCCGCCGGCGTTCATCCCGCCTCACCGGCCGACGGCAGCCACGGTCGCCTCGGGCCCGCTGACCACGAGACTTCGTTCCCGGAACGGGAGGCTCCTGACGATACCCAGCACCACGGACGACACGCGGTAGTCGCTGGC
>CALBET010000043.1 GCA_937888665.1 uncultured Acidobacteriota bacterium | reverse complement strand
GACCCATCGTACTACAGCCGGCGACCCACGCTCGCGGTGCCGGCCGGGAGCGTGCTGCAGGTTGGCGCTGACCTGTCTGGCCGTCCGCTCGGGTTGCACCCGAACTTGACCGGGCTGAAGTCGATCTTCGACGCGGGGCGGCTCGCGATCGTCCAGCGCACGGGATATGCGGATGCCAGTCGGTCCCACTTCAAGGGCACCGACATCCTGGCCACCGCCAATCCGCAGTCGGCCCAGGGTACCGGCTGGCTGGGACGATATCTCGACACGCTGCCCTCGCCGGTCGATCCGCTCTCGGCGTGGAATACCGCCAGCCTGCTGCCCCATGCGTTGCAGGCCTCCACGGTTGGCGTGTCGTCGATCCCCAACGCGACCGAGTACGCGTTCTCCAGTCCCAACACCGGTGTCGAGGCGGAGTATTCCGCGGCCGCGGCGCTGGCGATCTCATCGCATCTGCCCGTGCAGCAGCCCCAGCTCTCGTTCGTGAACTCGACGGCGCAAGCGGCGCTGGCCACGCTCGATCGCGTTGGCGCTGTGGCGGCGTATGCGCCCAGCGCCGTCTATCCGGATACCGGACTCGGCCGGGCGTTACAGGCGGTGGCGGGGGCGCTCGCCACTCAGGTTGGCACCACGATTTTCTGGGTCCAGGCTGGTGGCTATGACACCCATGCCAGCCAGGGGACCTTGGACGGGGGCTACGCCGACCTGCTGGGCACGCTCGACGGGGCGTTGTTCGCCTTCTACACGGATCTGTCGAATCAGGGGCTGTTAAGCCAGACGATGGTGCTTCAGTTTTCGGAGTTTGGCCGCCGCGTGTCGGAGAACGGAAGTGGCGGCTGCGACCACGGCGCCGGCGGGTTGATGATGGCGTTAGGGGGTGGGGTACAGGGTGGGGTGTACGGAACCGCCGCCACCCTCGACGACACACCAGACAACCCGACACTCGAGAACAGCGGGCGCGACGTCAAGCATGAGACCGACTTTCGAGCCGTGTACGCCAGGGTGATTGACGATTGGCTGGGCGCCAACTCCATGAGCCTTCTGGGCGGCGACTTCCGCAATGCGGCGGTCGACTTCATTTAGTACCTAGACGGGGCTGCGCCCCGACCCCCCCGCGTCGGCTCCGCGGGGACCCCGCGTGCCCCACTCCGCCGACGCGGGGCGCGCATTGTCGCGCGCCCTGCCCCGCCGGGGCTGTGCCCCGAACCCCACGCTATTCCGTCGGCTGTCCGAGTAGGTAGACGTCGCCCGTTGGCGCCGGCACGCCGCCGGCAGGTTCGACCGTGATCGCCATGGTGGCGGGGAGCGGCACCGTGTCTGGAATCTCCACGATCAGGGTGGTACTGCCATCTGGGTCGGGGTCGAGGAGCGCGGCGCTCACCGGCGCGTCCGGCAGTACGAACCACAACTGATAGACGTCTCCCGTTGGAAGCGGGGGCAACCCGCTGGCCAGGAACACCATGTCGGTGGTTTCGTTCCAGATAGCCCGGGCCGTCGCGCGGGGCGCCAGCGGCTGGCCAACGAGCGTGATCTGCTGGGCCCCGGGCCCCGTCACAATCGCGAGCACCGCGTCGCGCTCGGCGGCGGTCGCGCTGGCAACCGCCGCCTGGAGTTGCATGCGTGCGGTCTCTGCTGTTGCCGTGGCCAAGTCTCCGCGCAATCCCTCTATCTGGCGGTCGAGCTCGGCCACATACCACCCGCCGCCCCCGGCGGCCGCGATGAGCAAACTGGCGGCCAACCAGAACAGCGCGCCGGGACCACTCCGGCCCGTTGCGGTTGCACTGGGGTCGTCTCCGGGGTCCTCGAGTGCGGTCCGCAGCGAGTCGGCGGACATCACCGCTCCCGCGTCCATCCGCGCCGGCGCCGGCACCGTGCCCGTGATCTGCTGCAGCACTCGTGCGCGGAGCGCCGCGGGAGCGTCAAGCGGGGGCGCCGCATGCACGAGTCCGTGCGTGACCGGTATCAACGCACGCACCTCGTGGACGCAGTCGAGACAGACCTCAAGGTGCGTCTCGAACGATGCCAGTTCCGCATCGCTCAGCGCGCCGGCGGCATACAGTGCCGCCAATCCGTCGAACGGCTCGTGACGCGGGTCGCTCATGGTCGCAACGCCTCACGCAGTTTCAGCAGACCGGTCCGGATGCGCGTCTTCACGGTGCCCAACGGTTGTTCCAATCGCCCGGCGATCTGGGTCTGTGTCAACCCCTCGAAGTACGCCAGCTCGATCGCAATCCGTTGTGGCACCGGTAACTCGGTGAGCGCGGCCCGGAGCTGGGTGGCGGACTCCGCCGTCAAGATCTGACGTTCAGCCCCGACGGCCGGGTCCGGCAATTCGATGACCGCGTTCTCGCCAGGGAGCGGCGCCGAGTCCGGTTTCGCCCGCTTGGACCGCAGTTTGTCGATGGCCCGCGTGCGCGCCATCATGAGCAGCCACGAGGCCACCGAGCCGCGTGTCGCGTCGTAGCGGGTGGCCTGCGCCCAGGCCTGGGAGAACACCTCTTGTACGACGTCTTCGGCGTCGCCCTGGTCCTGCATGACCCGCATCGCCAGACCGAAGACCGAACGGATGTGCCGGTCATAGACGAGGGCCAGCGCGTCGGGATCGCCCTCGGCCATCCTCTGGACTGTTTCCCGGTCCACGACCCGAGTGTCAGCCGCGGCACCGCCCCAGCCGGCATTCGTGCCGTCAATCACCGTTCCGAGCAGCATGCGTCGTGGCTCGTGCCCTGAGGGCTGAGTCGGCGTGCGCCGACCGCCTCATAGACTTCTACGCACGGTGGCCCGCTCTGGATGGGACACCGCCGCCCTTCGTGGCAGATGTTACTCCGTCCCGCCGGATCCCGTCCTCGTGCGATGTAACCTCGGCCCGCTCTGGCCGGTCCAAGCCAGGGGCGGCCGTTGTGCCGTCAAGGGCTTTGGGACAAGATATGGGGGTACGCGATGTGCGCGTGGAAACTGACGGCCGGGTTGGTCATGCTTGGGGTTGGATGCAGCGGCGAGAGCCCGGTGGCGCCCACGGTCTCACCGGAGACGACCGCGACCAACGTGGTCACCATCAGCGCCGCCGGCGTGAGTCCGCGGAGCATCCAGATTCAGGCAGGTGGGCGGGTCCTGTTCGTGAACAACGACGACGGCGTACATGACATGTCGTCGGATGATCATCCGGCCCATCTCGAATGCCCGGAGCTCAACCAGGTGGGATACTTGTCGCCCGGTCAGAGCCGGGAGACCGGCAACCTCGTGGCGGTCCAGACCTGCGGCTTTCACGACCATCTGGACGCGCAGAATCCTGGCCTCCTCGGCACCATCATTATCGTGGAGTAATAGATGTCAATTTTCACACGGGGTCCCAAGGCGCTGGCGTTCGTGGCCGTGATCGGCATGGGCGTGCTGGTGTCTGGCTTGTCCGGTCGCGCCCAGCCGGCCTCGGAGCGGCTCGCGATGGTCAAGGCGATGACGTTCGACGTGTTCGGGACCGTGGTCGACTGGCGGTCGTCGCTCATCCGCGAAGGGCAGGAGCTCAGCACCCGTTTCGGCTTCGAAGTCGACTGGGCGCAGTTCGCGGACGAGTGGCGTGGCGGCTACGGCCCCGCGATGCAGCGCGTGCGTAGCGGTGAACTCCCCTGGATGCGTATCGATGACCTGCATCGGATGATTCTGGACGATCTGATTCCGAAGCACGGGTTGACCCCGCTTGGCGAGGCCGATCGGGACAACTTCAACCGCGCGTGGCACCGCCTGGAGCCATGGCCCGACACCGTGTCCGGCTTGACTCGGCTCAAGACGCGCTACGTGCTGTCGACGCTGTCGAACGGGAATGTGGCGTTGCTGGTGAACATGGCGAAACACAGCGGGTTGCCATGGGACGCGGTGCTCTCGTCAGAACTCGCCAAACACTACAAGCCGGATCCCGAGGTGTATCTCACCGCGGCCGACCTGCTGGGCCTCAAGCCGGAGGAGGTCATGATGGTGGCGGCGCACAAGGGCGACTTACGCGCCGCGGCCGCGCTCGGTCTCAAGACGGGCTATGTCCCCCGGCCGGACGAATACGGTCCTGATCGCGAGATCGACACCACGCCAGATCCGGATTTCGACATCGTGGCGACTGATTTCAACGATCTCGCCGATAAGCTGGGAATTCGATAGCGCCATCATCTGTGTCCTAACTAAATGCGTCCCGTGGACTGTCTCTGTCGGCCAAGGGCGCCCTCCTCGGTCGTGCGACCAAGAAATTCATAGAACTGTTCAAAAACGGAACGAACGGCTCTTTCTCGAAGGGCTGGCGTGCCAGCCTTTCCGTCGCACACTTCCATCCATGACGCCGCCCCTCGACCCGGCCGCAAGGTCCGTCCGATCTGGCACACACGGGTTGGTGAGTGGCGTAACACGAGTGCGGCGTGGCTACGGCGCGCGATAGCGAGCGACCGAGGAAGAGACTGTGATCGACAAGGGCATTATTCTCGCGGGAGGTTCCGGTACGCGGCTGCACCCGTTGACCAAAGCGGTGAGCAAGCAGCTGATGGCCATCTACGACAAACCGATGGTCTATTACCCCCTCACGACGCTCATGCTGGCGGGTATCCGTGAGGTCCTCGTGATCACGACGCCTCATCAACAGACGATGTTTCAACAGCTACTGGGGGACGGCAGTCAGTGGGGAATGCGGCTCGAGTACAAGGTGCAGCCGAGCCCCGACGGCTTGGCCCAAGCGTTTCTCATCGGTAGGGATTTTGTGGGCGCCGAGGGATGTGCGCTCGTGCTGGGTGACAACATCTTTTACGGTCATGGGCTGAAGGGACTGCTTCAGACGACTGCCCAGCAGGACCGCGGAGCGACGGTGTTCGGCTACCACGTCAAGAACCCGGAGGATTTCGGGGTCGTGGAGTTCGACGAGGATGGCACGGTCTTGGGCCTCGCCGAGAAGCCCACGGCGCCGAAGTCGAACTACGCGGTGACCGGGCTGTATTTCTACGATGCCCAGGTGGTCGAGTTGGCGGATTCATTGACGCCGTCGGCTCGCGGGGAACTCGAGATTACGGACCTCAACAGGCTCTATTTGGAGCAGGGGGCGCTGCGCGTCGAGAAGCTCGGGAGGGGCGTCGCGTGGCTCGACACCGGCACTCCCGAGGCCCTCCTGCAGGCGGCGAACTTCATCCAAACGATTCAGTCGCGTCAGGGCTTGCAGGTGGCCTGCCCTGAGGAGGTGGCCTTTGACCTGGGCTGGATCGACCGTCGGCAACTTGCGGCACTAGCGGAGCCTCTCTCCAAGACCGCCTACGGTGCGTATCTGATGGAACTGCAGGCGAGGTCTGACCGATAGAGGTGTTTCTGGAGTCACTCGACTACTGCCGCTACACGTGGCGGTGCACTGGCTGGGTTGGGCCCAGGGGTGGGTGCCTCCGGCCGAACACGCACAGGAACAGGGGAAGGCGGTTGAAGTCGAGGAACTCCGACGATGCAGCAGCTGGTGCGGTCAGTCATGCGGGTGCTGGCCGGTGGCGTTGCCACCAGGCGTCAGGAGGTGGCCGGCCGCCTGGCCGCGAATCGTAAGCGCACGTAGTCGACGATCCAGACTCCGTCCGCGCTCCGGATTCTGGGCTCCAGCCGTGTGCGCACGTCCTGGAGCAACGCGGGGCGGTCGCTCTCTGGTACGCCCTGGAGAAACGGTTGGGCGAACACCTCCAGCCAGTGGGTGACGTCGCCGGGCAGCGGTGTGGGGCGAGGAAAGAGCTGGAGCGAGTCGATCACGAAGCCGCCCGCTTCCAGGCGGGCACGATACTGGTCGGCGGTCGGGAAGTACCAGGGGTCGACACTGGCCCCATCGACGCCCCGCTCCCCGAGCGCGGCCGTGAACGACTCTCGGATCGACGCCACACAGCCGGCGCCGCCAAACTCCGCCACGAAACGGCCGCCCGGTCGCAGCGCCGCGTAGATGCGTTCGATGGCCTGGTCGACTTCCGGAATCCAGTGCAGCACCGCGTTGCTGAACACGGCGTCGAACTCCGCGTCGAACACCAACTCGGTCGCGTCCATGATCCGTGCGTCCAGGCCTCGCTCCATCGCCGCCCAGACCTGTTCGGGGCTGGTGTCGATGGCCACCACCTCACAGCCGGCCCGTCGGAAGCGCTCGGTCAGCGCGCCATCACCGCACCCGATGTCGAGCACGCGCTCGCCCGCCTTCGGTTCAAGCAGGTCGACCACGGGCGCGCCGAGGTCCGAGACGAACCGGCCATGCTCTGAATAGGTGTCGGGGTCCCACTCTTGGGTCATCGTGTGTCTCGGGTCGCCGTCGGCTCGCGACCAGCGTGTGGCGTCAGGCCTGAGGCGTCGAATCGGCGGGGGCGTCGTCCAACGACAGCGTGCCGGTGTAAATCGCCATGCCGACCACCGAGTCGATACCGGCCGCGTCCAACGTATCGATTTCTTCGCGGGTCGTGATGCCGCCCGCCGCCGTGACCCGACGGGAGGTGGCCGCCGCGACGGCCCGCACCGCGTCCATGTCGGTACCGCTCATCATGCCCTCTCGGTCGACATGGGTGTACAGGAATTCGGCGCAGTAGGGTTCCAGGGCCTGTGCCGCTTCCACGGCCGTCACGTCCACCGGTTCGGTCCACCCGCGGATCACGACTCGTCCCCCTTTGCTGTCGACCGCGGCGATGACACGCTCGGCCCCAACGGCGTCAGCCAGCGCCTTGGCGAATACCAGATCAGGCTGGCCGTTGCGGAACAACGACGAGCTGACGATGACCGCCCGCGCGCCGTATTCGAGCACTTCTCGTGCCCGCTCGACCGAGCGAATACCTCCGCCGACGCGGCACGGCAGCTGAGGGGCGACCTGTTGGACCAGCGCGTCGTTGGTGCCGGTGCCCAGGGCGGCGTCAAGGTCGATGAGCTGCACCTTCGGGAAGCGGGCGAAGCGCGAAACCCAGCCGTCGAGGTCGTCGCTCTCGAGGGCCAACCGTTGACCCTGGACAAGCTGCACGACCTTGCCGCCCTTCAAGTCGATCGACGGAATAAGCATGGTTCGTAACTACGTAATTCTGACTGGGATGCCATGGGTTCTCAGGTGCGTCTTGAGATCGGCGACCGCGTGCTCCGAGTAATGAAAGATCGACGCGGCCAGGGCGGCGTCCGCCTGCCCGGTCGTGAACACGTCGACGAAATGGTCGAAGGTGCCGGCGCCACCGGAGGCGATGACCGGGATCGGTACGGCGGATGAGACCGCGGCCGTCAGCTCGCAGTCGAAGCCGGCCTTTGTGCCGTCTTGGTCGATCGAGGTGAGCAGAATCTCGCCAGCGCCTCGGTCCGCGGCCTCTCGTGCCCACTCGACGGCATCACGTTCCGTGCCCTGTTGACCGCTGCGGACGTAGATCTTGAACCGACCATCCTCACGCTTGGCGTCAATGGCCACGATGACGGCCTGACTGCCATACCGTTTGGCGAGGGTGGTGATCAGGTCAGGATGAGAGAGGGCGGCGGTGTTGATGCCGACCTTGTCGGCGCCCGCCTCGATCGCGGCCGCGGCGTGCTCCTCGCCGCGAATACCGCCGCCGACACACAGCGGCAGGAAAATCTCGCGAGCGACCGCCTGAATCGTATGGGCCAGCGCCTTGCGTTTTTCGATGGTCGCGGTGATGTCCAGGATCACCACTTCGTCGATGCCCTCACGGTTATAGCGCGTGGCGAGCTCGGCCGGGTCGCCCGCGTGACGCAGGCCTTCGAAGTTGATGCCCTTGACGACCGAGCCGTCACGCACGTCCAGACAGGCGATGATGCGTTTGGAGAGCATGGGTCTAGGACGCCTTCCGCAGGAAGTTTCGCAAGATCCGGAGACCGACGTCGGATGATTTCTCGGGGTGGAACTGGACGCCCCCCACGAGACCTCGTTCCACGGCGGCGGCGAACTCGATGCCGTACCGGGTCGCCCCCACGCAGTCGTCCGTGACGGGAGCCGCGAACGAGTGCGTGAAGTACACCTGGGCCCCCTCGTCGATACCGTCCAGCAGCCAGGACGGCTTCGTCACCCGCAGTGTATTCCAGCCGACGTGGGGCACCTTGAGACGCCCCCCGACCCGGTCAGACGGGCCGCGGTGCTCCATCGGCGTGGCATCCTCCTGGTCCGTGATCAGCGAGCAGGTGCCCGGCATCATCTCGAGCCCCGGATGTCCTGGGGCCTCCGTGCTGCCGTCGAACAACCACTGCATTCCGACGCAGATCCCCAGCATCGGTCGTTGCCGGGCGATGTGATCCCGGATGGCCGCGCGCCAGTCGGCGGC
>CALBET010000042.1 GCA_937888665.1 uncultured Acidobacteriota bacterium | reverse complement strand
TGTCCGAGACTATGTAAACTCAGTCCCGCTCGCGGCCCAGCAGGGACACGGCGAGGTCGTGGGCACGGCGGACGGCCTGCTCGCTTGGTATGGGACGTCGTTCGAGGAGGCCAATCGGTTGCTCGGCCACGTGGCGGTGGAGTCCGGCGACGTGGCCCGACGAGGCGAGGTGTTGCGGCAGGCGGTCAGCCTCATGATCGCCCATCGGCGACCGTCCTATTACCTCGTGTCGCCAGCCGGACGAGAGGATCTGGCGGCGCTGACCGACGCCTATCTGGACCTGATTGGCGCCGCCGCCGTGGTTCCGCCGCGGCTGGTCGCGTCGGCCCGCGACGCGCACGTGACGCTCCTGGGGCGAGCTCCGGAGCGGCCCCCGGCGACCTTCATCCGGCAAAAAGCTGCGAATCAGATCCGAACCCATCTCCTGTCGATTTTGTCTATCCCCCGGTTGTACGACCTGGATCGCTTCGACGTCGCGGCGACCGCCACGCTGGACATGCGCTGGCAGACCCCAGTGGCGGATCTCTTCGAGCGTCTGGAGCATCCGGAAGAGGTGGTTCGGCTCGGCTTTGCCGCAAGCAGCCTGCTGGACGGGGGAGACCCGTCGAAGGTCATCTACTCGTTTACGCTGATGGAGACCACGCCGCTCGGGAATGTCGTCAGGGTTCAAACCGACAACTACGATGGTCCCCTCAGTTTCGCGCAAGCCAGTCGGGTCGAGTTGGGCTCCACGGCGAAGCTTCGAGCGCTGGTGACATACCTCGACGTGATCGCCGAGATCCACGGGCGACTGGCCCTGTTGTCACCGGATGCGCTTGGGGGCGTGCCCATCGCGCGACAGGACGTGCTGTCGCGTTGGGTCCGCGACGCTCTGCTGGCGCGGCCGAACAGGGATCTCCGCTCGCTGCTCGACGGCGCGATGGAGCGGCGCTACTCCGCGAACCCTGCCGAGCGGTTCGCCACCGGTGGTGGGACACAGACATTCGCGAACTTCGACCGCACCCACAACCAGTCCGTGCTCACGGTGTCCGAGGCGTTCCGCCAGTCGGTCAATCTGCCAGTGATCCGCCTCATGCGGGACGTGGTCCGCTACTTCATGTTCCGGTCGCCGGACACGACGGCTCGCGTGCTCGAGGACGTGAACGATCCCGCCCGGGCGGAGTACCTGGGGCGCTTCGCCGATCGGGAAGGCAGCGACTTCGTGCGGCAGTTCTACAGAAAATATCGGGGACTGGACCGCGCACAGCTCCTCGACACGCTGACCGCGAACCGACGACTCGATCCGCCGCGGATGGCGTGGGCGCTCCGAGCCGTCCTTCCCGAGGCGGACGTCGACACCTTTGCCGAGGCCCTCGTGGCCCGCCTGGCCAACGACTCGCTGTCGCGCACGGCCGTCGAGGACTTGTACCGGCGAAGCGACGCCTCAGCCTTGGACGTGACCGACCTGGGCTATCTCGCGAGGATTCACCCGCTCGAATTGTGGGTCGTGCGCTACCTGGTCGAGTACCCCGGGGCGGAACTGGCGGACATTCTCGACGCGAGCCGCACGACCAGGCAGGCCGTCTACGGGTGGCTGTTTCGTACCAGTCGGCGTAACGCGCAGGACCAGCGGATTCGAACCATTCTCGAGCTCGAGGCGTTCCAGGAGATTCTCCTGGCGTGGCAGCGTGTTGGGTATCCCTTCAACAACATCGTTCCGTCGTTTGGCACCGCCATCGGCAGCTCTGGCGATCGTCCTGCGGCGCTCGCCGAACTCGTGGGGATCATCCTGAACGACGGGATCCGCTATCCCATCGTGCGCGTGGCCACGCTGCACTTCGCGGAGCACACACCGTTCGAGACGCGGATGGTCAAGACGCCGAACGGTGGAGCGCGGGTCATGCCGTCTGCCGTGGCGGCGGTCCTGCGGCTGGCCCTGGTGGATGTCGTGGAGAACGGCACGGGGAGACGCGCACGCGGGGCCTTGCTTGGCGCCGACGGATCGCCCTTGCTTGTCGGCGGCAAGACCGGTACCGGGGATAATCGGTATCGGGTGTTCGGGCCGAGCGGGCAGGTGATCGAATCTCGACCGGTCAACCGGACGTCGACCTTCGCCTTCCTGGCGGGCGACCGCTACTTCGGCGTGGTCACGGCGTACGTCCCGGGCGAGGAGGCCGGAGCGTACCGTTTCACCAGCGCGTTGCCGGCTGAGATCCTCAAACGGATTGGTGTGGCCCTCGGACCACTCTCCGCGGGCGCCGAGGCGGGGGTCGGGGCACGGTGACCCCCGCCCACGACGCCCACCGGCCTCACGGTTGAGGCAGGTGGATCAGATAGTGCACGCCCCCGTCGTTGATCCAGACACGCACGTAGTCGGCGCCACTCAGCGTTTCCACCCGGACCTCACCAGCCGGTGGCGGTCGCACCTTCGCGACGCTGCGGATCTCGACCGCGGGAATGACCGTCGCCAGCTCGCGCGCCGCGACCCGTCCGCCAGAGACGAATTCCACCCAGCGGTCCTGCTCAGAGGTCTCTCCCGTGATGCGCACCGAGTACGTGCCGGGAGCCAGCGTGGCGCTATTCGTTGTGACCCGCCGTGGAATACGCACCGGGCCCCACAGGTCGCCGGTGTCAGCCGCGACGCCTTCGCCCGCGGCTGGTGTCGCGCGGGCGAGGACCTGGGCCAGGCCGGGCGTCGTCGTCAGGGCGATCGCTCCTACCACCATCATGAAGCGGACATACATTGTCATCGTCGTCGTGTCCTCTCTCTCACTGAGCTTCAGACGTCGCACTGAGCTCGACCACCAGGGCCGCCCGCCGGTTCAGCCGGCGGGTCTCTTCGCGACCGTTGTCGTAACCGGGCCGCTCTTCGCCATACGCGATGGTCGTCAACCGGGCCGCGTCGACACCTCGACCGAGCAGATAGTCCCTCACCGCCTGCGACCGTCGATCGGCGAGCGCCAGGTTGTATTCGGACGTGCCGATGTTGCAGGTGTGGCCATCGATCGTTAGCCGGAAGGTCGGAGTGGTCATGAGCGCCGTCGCGGCCTCGTCGAGCACGCGGAGGCCGGCCGGCCGCAACGTGGCTCGGTCGAAATCGAAGTGAATGTCCTCGAACACGAACGCCACCGGCGCCGGTGCAGGGTCCGCCACGTTTACAAGCTCTGGCCTCGATGCGACCGGATCGGCCAGCGCCACCGGCGCCGCCGAGGCGCGCGGCGTTGGTACCGCTGGCCGCGGCACGACGGCCCGCCGACCCGGACGGAACCCGAGCCCCATCTGGAAACCGACGCGGTCGCCGATCCCGGACGCCCCGGACACCCCGAAGCTGTCCGGCGCGCTGAAGCGCGCCGCCCAGCTCATCGCCGCGCCCACGAAGACGCCGTTCGGGGCTTGCCAGGTGGCGCCAAGCAACGCATCGGCGGGATTGCGGATGAGCGACCGTAGCGGCGCCAGGCTGCCGTCACTGGAGACGAACGGCCTTGGCGTGACGACACCGTCCCCGAGCGCGACCTCGCCGCGGACCTCGGCGATCACACGGATGCGCGCCGGAGCCGGGAAGCCGGCCCCCACCCCCCACCGCACGCCGTTCGGGAGGTTGGCGTCGGGCGCATCGCCCCGGGCGATCGCGCCGCCGAAACCTGTGAGCTCAATCCCACTGAGCGACTTGCTCACGATCGCGTCCACGATGACATCCGCCTCGCCGGTCGCGACGCCCTTGTCCTTCTCGCCGGTTGGCAGTTTGACCACGCTGCGCATGGCGAATGCCGCTGGGTGGCCGCGAGACTCGGACAGCACATTGAACTTCGCGCCGATCGAGAGGTCTCCGCGCCCCTGGGAGAACCCGTCGCGTACGAACGGGTAGTCGCTATCCAGCCCGCCAGCGGCCGGCACGTCGGTGTTGCTGAGCGGCCGCACGTCGCGGTCGATCCGGGTCCGCGCGTTCAGCGAGCCGAACAGCTCGAGGCGATTGCCGACCCCGACACTGGCCCCGCCGGCGAAATGGCTGACGTCGGTGAACCCCTGCTGCCGATCGATATTTACCCGGAACGTGCTCAACGACCACTGGCCGCTCAGCGGGACCTCGGCCGACGGCACGAACCACAGGCCCGTGTCGCCGAGCACCGTTGGGTTCGAGGGCCCGCGTTCATCACCGTTTCCCGCGCGCGGCTGGCCCTCGGCGCTCGGCCCAGCCGCGACCAATGCCATGATGGCGAGAGCGAGTCTCGCCGTGCGAGTACCTTCAACAGTCATCTCTGATCTCCCTGGTGTGCTCACGTTCGAACGGGGTGTCGCCGGTCCTCCAAACACGGTCGTCCCAGCGGCGCGTGTCAATCAACGAGGCCCGGCGCCCCCCTCCTGCGTTTCCAAAATTCTTCACCGCGACGACGACCGGGCGCCATGTGGGTAAGCCTGGCGCCCGGCCGTCGGAAGTCAGCCCCCTACTGAGCGGCGGTCCGCGGTAGTGGCATCCGGCGAAGCGACGCGATGGCCGTCGCCGTTCCCTTGCCGTCGACGGTCGAGACCACCTGCAGCCACTGGCCGTCCGCGAAGCCCCCAAGCGTCTCCAGCGACTCCGGAGTCATCGGGACCCTGAAGGTGATGGTCCGGCGCGCGCTATCGACCGCGACGAACTCGGCGCGCATGGCGAACGGCCCCCGCCCACCCGGCTTCCTGGTCGCGTCGGTGGGAGATGCAATCGGTCGGATCGCCGTAATCCGTTGCGCCTCTCCCTTCGTGGCACCGTCCCAGCGCAATATGACGTCCTGCCCGGCGGTCAGCCGCGCCGCGTCGGTTACCGCGGCCCTGTCGGCCAGCGCTTTGAACGCCGCCGTGTCCGCGCCAGGCGACGTCAGGGTCGCCAGCCAGGTGTGCGTCTTGGTGGCCGGGGCCTCTTGAACGGCTAGAGACGTGTCCCATAGTCCGACCATGAGGCAACTTGCAAGCGCGACGCGAAAGCCACTGTGTCTTGTCATGCTGAACATCCTCGAGGACCGATGCTGGCCCACGTAAGGGAACCAGCAAACGACGTACCAATACGCGAAACTGGTGCCCGCAGCCTGAGCGCCTTGGAAAATGCAGCGGTTGCGGCCAGTTTCTGTCGAACCAGTGCTGGACGGTGAAGGTGTCGACCTTGCAAATTGACGAAACCGGGCCCGCCGTTCC
>CALBET010000041.1 GCA_937888665.1 uncultured Acidobacteriota bacterium | reverse complement strand
GGGTGACCTACGACCGCAATGTGGCCCGTGTCACCATTCGTGGGGTGCAGGACAGCCCTGGAATCTCGGCGCGGGTCTTCGAGCCACTGACTGAGGCCAACATCAGCGTGGACACGATCGTGCAAAACGCCAGCGCGGAGCGTCTCACTGATCTCTCATTTACGGTCGAGAGGCGCGACGTCAAGCAGGCGCTGGAGGTGACTCGTCGTGTGGCGGCCGACATCGGCGCGGCCGACTGCGTCGCCGACGACCACCTGGGCAACGTCAGTATCGTCGGCACGGGCATGCAGAACGCGCCCGGGTTCGCGTCGCGGATGTTTCGCGCGCTCGCCGACGCCGGGATCAACATCGAGATGATCACCACCTCGCAGATCCGGATCACCTGCCTCGTCGACGAGTCACAGGTCGCCGAGGCGGTGCGGGTGCTTCACGATGCCTTCGAGGTCGGCGAGGAGTAGCCACGCGTTCCCGGTCCGCAGCCGGGATCGGGCGCATGTTGCTCACGCCTATTCTGCCCGCAGCCCCCGACACGGATCCACCTGCGCCGCTCGACGAGCCGGCAGGAGCGAGGCGACCAGCGCGGCCGCAAGCAGCACATCCCAGGTCGAGATCCAATGAGACGGGCGGGCTCCGCGGGGAGGATGGTTGGTATGATGGCCTCCGCACGCCCTTCGCCATATTCGCGTGGACGGATAGGTCCAACGACTTCTTCTGGATCCGCTCACTGAGGTGCCTCGATGCCGGAGCCGCAACCCTGCCTCACCTGCGGATTCCTGACGGTGCGGGGACGAGAGGTCATCGCTCCTGAGCGCCAGGCGCTGGGCCCTGGGCGGGCACCCGCCGGGCTGCTAAGGACACTGGTCGGTCGCGGGACGTGTGGAGGCGGGCGGAGTCCAACCCAGGGGGAGACGGGGGTTCTGGAGGGGCGAACATGACAGCGACACGCGCAGGCGTCATCGCCCTTGTGGTCTGCATCAGTGCGCTCGTTCCCGACGCGCGCCTCCACGCGCAGGCAACGCCGGACGAGCAGCGCGTGTTGGCCGAGCGGGGTGACGCGACGGCGCAGTTCGGCGTCGGGTACAGATACTGGGTGGGCCAGGGGGACCCGCAGGACGACGCCGAGGCTGGCCGCTGGTTTCGCCTCGCGGCCGACCGGGGACACGCCGACGCGCAGTTCTACCTCGGGGTCATGTACGTGCAAGGCCGCGGTATCCGGCAAGACTTTGACCGGGCCTCCCGCTGGTATCGGCTCGCGGCCGAGCAGGGACACGCCGCCGCCCAGTTCCAGCTCGGAGCGTTGTACGACTCTGGTCAGGGTGTCCCGCAGGAGGGCGCCGAGGCGATCCGCTGGTATCTCGAGGCGGCCGAGCAGGGACTCACGGACGCGCGATCCCTTCTCGGCCTGATGTACGCGCAAGGACGGACTGCCCCCAGAGACCGCGCGACGGCGCTCCGCTGGTTTCGCGTCGCGGCCGATGAGGGAGACTCCGACGCGCAGTTCCGGCTCGGGACTATGTACTTGGACTCCGAGAACGGGCGCCAGGCCACCGAAGCGGTTCGGTGGTATCGCCGGGCGGCCGGGCAGGGCCACGTCGCTGCCCAGTACAACCTCGGGGACATGCACGCCTACGGCCACGGCGTCCCCCAGGACGACACGGAGGCGGTCCGCTGGTATCGGCTCGCGGCCGACCAAGGGAACGCGGGAGCGCAGGTGAGCCTGGGCTTCATGTATGCGAAGCGAGTGCTCGATGAGCAGCGTGCATTGGCCGACTCGGGGGGCTCGGGGGCACAGCCGGATCTCGGGTATAGAGACTGGGTGGGCGACGGGCCGCAGGAGGACGCGCGGTTCCGCCGCGGGGTCATGAACCGGTATCGCCTCGAGGCGGAGCAGGGACATGCCGCCGCGCAGTTTTACGTCGGAGGCATCTATCGCCGTGGTCAAGGAGTGCCGCAGGACCATGCCGAGGCAGCACGGTGGTTTCGTCTCGCGGCCGACCAGGGACATGGCGACGCGCAGTTCGCCCTCGGCGGTATGCACAGCAGTGGCCTAGGTGTCTCCCAGGACGACGTGGACGCCCACACATGGTTCAATCTGGCCGCGCGGTCCTACCGGGGCGAGGAGGATCGCGCCAGGTCCGTGAGGGCCCGAGACGCCGTGGCAGTGCACATGAGCGCGGACCAGATCGCCCGCGCCCAACGCCGCGCGCGAGAGTGGATGCCAACGCCCGAGCAGTTCCGGCTGGCCTATTGAGCCCGAATACGAGTGCCCTCGTTCGCGATGGACACCCCGCACGTGCGCGACCACTTTCGGGCGCAGGTCTCAGACTACCCAGGCCGGCGGCCGAGTAGAACCACCGCATCCGTTCGTGCCTCCAGCACGGCTGCGCTCAGTTCGTATCGCTCATCGCAATTGGAAGTTCATCGTCACGGTGGTCGCTATCGGGACCGCGACGCCGTTGAGCAGGGTCGGCCGATACTGCCACTGGGTGACCGCCGCGAGGGCGGCGTCGTCCAGCATCGGGATTGATCGCACGACCTCGGCCGTGGCAACGCGCCCATCGGGGCCTATGACAATGTCCATGATGACGACCCCACCAACCCGTGCCGATCGCGCCTCGGGCGGATACTGTGGGTTCACGTTCCTGGTCCTTTCCGGTGGAAGGACATTGCCTCCGACTCGGAGCGGCTCGGGACCGCTCTGGCGCCATGCGCACGTAGTCGTGCCCAGCACGAGACAGAGTGCGATGCTACCGACCGTCAGACAACGTATTGACATTCGAAGTGACCTCCTCGACGAGGGCCTCGGTCCGGCGCGAGCGAGCCGGCGACCTCAGCCAGTGCCATACGGTGTTGGACACTGCGGTCACGAGATCGGCTCGCGGTCGGTTCCTTCCACCCTGATCATGTTCGGGATGGGCACGGTGCCCGTGTCGTTCAGTAGAACACCTTGACGAGCAGATAGCTGAGCGGCTCCGGCATTTCGGGAAACCTGTGCGGCGTGCCGGCGAGGACGACGATCACGTCGCCCTGGGTGAGGCGCTGCGACCGCGCGCCCGCCGCAAACACCCCCGCGCCGTCAGTCACATCCCGATCAGCCTTCTCGCCCGCCGCGGACCGGCGCAGGAGCGGGCAGCGTGGCCGCGGGGTCCTACAGAACCCCGCGGGCAATTCGAGCTAAGATCCCTGGATGCAGGCAATCCGATACGAGGCACCAGGAACCGTGGACGAGGCGGTCCGCCTGATGCAGGCCGACCCGGGGGCACGGGTCCTGGCCGGCGGCACCGACCTTCTGGTTCAGTTCCGCTCCGGAGTGAGACAGCCGACGGCGTTCATCGACGTCAAGCGGATTCCGGAGTTGGTAGACATCACGATTGATGATCAGGGGCTGCGGCTCGGCGCCGCCACGCCGGGCGCCGCCATCTGCGAGCACGACGAACTGCGGCGGCGGTGGCCAGGGTTGGCCGAATCTGTCGCCCTCATCGGGTCAACGCAGATTCAGGGACGCGGATCGGTTGGCGGCAACATGTGCAACGCGTCGCCCGCCGCCGACACTCCGTGCCCGCTGATCGTCAACCGCGCGGAGTGCCTCATCGTGGGCCCGCAGGGTCAGCGGACGGTCGCGGCAGAGCACTTCATGTCCGGGCCTGGCCAGAACGTACTGACCAGTGGAGAGTTCCTGGCAGCCCTGGTGCTCCCGCTTCCGGACGCGTTGACCGCCGACGCGTATCTGCGCCTGACCCCTCGTTCGGAAATGGACATTGCGGTCGTCGGTGCGGCGGTGAGCGTCACGCTCGACGCGACCGGCGTCTGCACGGCGGCGCGCGTCGCCCTCGCCGCCGTGGCCCCCACGCCGATCCTCGTGCCCGACGCCGCCCAGGCGCTCATTGGCACGCATGTGGACGCGGCCGCGCTCGACCGAGCGGCCGCGGCGGCTCGCGCCGCCGCACGACCGATCGACGACAAGCGCGGCACGGTGGCGTACCGACGCCAGGTCGCCGGTGTCTTAACGAAACGCGCCGCGGCCATCGCCTGCGAGCGCGCGCGGGGGAATTGACGTGTCCAGTATTCGTGTCGAGACGACCATCAACGACGAACCCGCGGAGTTTCTCTGCTCGGGGCCAGACACCCTACTCACCGCGCTGCGCGACACCCTCGGTCTGACGGGTACGAAGGAAGGCTGCAGCACCGGCGACTGCGGCGCCTGCTCGGTGCTGCTCGACGGCCGACTGGTGCCCGCCTGCCTCGTCCTGGCCGCGGAGGTCCAGGGACGCACGGTCACGACGGTCGAAGGGATTGCGGCGCGTGACGCGCTACACCCGGTCCAGCAGGCGTTCCTGGAAGGGGCCGCGCTCCAGTGTGGCATCTGCACGCCCGGCTTTATCGTCGCCGCCAAGGCGCTGCTCGACGCGAACCCGGACCCGACCGAGCAGGAAGCGCGGTACTGGCTGGCCGGCAACCTGTGCCGCTGCACCGGCTACGACAAGATTATTCGCGCCGTGCTCGATGCCGCGGCCGAGATGCGAAAGGTCACAGCATGAGCACCCGCCAATTCACGCACATCGGGACGCGGCCCATCCGGCACGACGGTGCCGACAAGGTGACGGGACGCGCCAACTTCGGCGCCGACTTCTCACTCCCCGGCATGCTGCACGGGGCGGTGCTCCGCAGCCCGCACGCGCACGCGCGTATCGTGTCCATCGACACGTCGGCCGCCGAGGCGTTGCCGGGCGTCAAGGCGGTCGTGACCGGCCGCGACTTCCCGAGAACCGACGCCAAGGTGTGGCTGGGCGGCGAGGGCGCGCTCGACCTTGGCGACATGGGCGACAACCTCATGGCGCACGACAAGGTGCTCTACGACGGGCACGCGGTAGCTGCCGTCGCCGCCACCTCGCTCGCGGTCGCGCGCGAGGCTCTCCAGCACATCCAGGTCGTCTACGAACCGCTCGAACCGGTGATGAGTCTGGCGGACGCGCTGGCCGCCGATGCGCCGATCCTGCACGACGGGCTCAAGACGTCCGGGCAACCCGAGGCCAGCGGGCCGACCAATGTGGCTGGGCGGATGGAGCTGAGTCGCGGGGATGTGGAGCAGGGTTTCGTCGACGCGGAGGTCGTCGTCGAGGGCGAGTTTCAGACCCCCATGGTGCACCAGGGATATATCGAGCCCCACGCCTGTGTCGCGCGCCACGGCACTGATGGCCGGGTCGTCGTGTGGTGTCCCACCCAGGGCCCGTTCATCGTGCGCGACGCCTGTGCCGGCATTCTGGGCCTCGACGCCGCCACCATCCGCGTGATCCCGAGCGAAATCGGCGGTGGCTTCGGCGGCAAGATCCCCGTGTATCTCGAGCCGGTCGCGATCGTGCTGTCGCAAAAATCGGGACGGCCGGTCAAGATCGTCATGGATCGCGACGAGGTCTTCCGCGCCACTGGACCGACGTCGGGTTGCCGGATCGTCATGCAGCTTGGCGCCATGCTGGACGGCCGGCTCGTCGCCGCGAAGGCCTCCATGTGGTACGAAGCGGGTGCCTACGCCGGGTCGCCGTCTGGGGCCGCCGCCATGTGCGCGCTCGCCTGCTACAACATCCCGAATTTTTTCGTCGAGTCCTTCGACGTGCTGGTCAACAAGCCGAAAGTGGCGGCCTATCGGGCCCCGGGGTCGCCCATGTCTACATTTGCGACCGAGTCGCTGATGGACGAGCTGGCGCGCCAACTCGGGCGCGATCCGATAGAGCTGCGGCTGCAGAACGGCGTTGGCGAGGGCGATCAGGCACCATACGGACCCAAATACGGCCCAATCGGATTAAAGGCCGTCCTCGAGGCCGTGCGCGAGCATCCGCACTGGACCGCACCGCTCGCCGCACACCAGGGACGCGGCGTCGCGTGCGGATTCTGGTTCAACGCGGGGATGAATTCGAGCGCCACCGTCGCCCTCGACACCGACGGTAGCGCAACAGTGGTGACGGGCAATCCTGACATCGGCGGTACCCGGGTCGCGCAGGCACTCATGGTGTCGGAAGAACTCGGCATCCCCGTCGAACGCGTGCGTCCTGTCGTGGCCGACACCGACACCGCCGGCTACACCGACCTGACCGCCGGCAGCCGTACGTGCTACGCGACCGGTATGGCGATCATTGGCGCCGCCCAGGACGTCAAGGACCAGCTGCGGCTCCGCGCGGCCAAGGTGTGGAACCTCGAGGCCAACCAGGTCGCGTGGGAGGACGGCCACGTCCGATCCCTCGTGGAAGGCGACGAGCGGCCGCCGCTGACGCTCAACGAGCTGGCCGCGACGCTCGCCAAGACCGGAGGCCCGGTGGTGGGGAGCGCGTCGATAAATGCGCCGATGGCCGGACCCGCTTTTGCCGCGAACATCTGCGACATCGACGTCGACCCGGAAACCGGCCGGTCGACGGTCGTGCGGTACACGGCGATTCAGGACGCGGGCAAGGCCGTGCATCC
>CALBET010000040.1 GCA_937888665.1 uncultured Acidobacteriota bacterium | reverse complement strand
CGCCAGTGCAGAGGACGCGGGAGCCGGTCGCCCGGACCCGGTCAAGGAGAACAGCTGAGAGTCCGAACGAGTCGCCAGCGCGACTATCTCACTGCCCGCGTTCGCCGTCGGCTCGACCTCGAGCCGGGACGCCTGCTCTACGACGATCTCCGGCAAATCACGAACCGAGGGGTACCGCCGCGGCGCCATGCTCGTATCGACCACGAACATGGTGGCAGGCAGGCTACGAATCGGCGGCCACGCGGTCGCGGTCGGTAGGTCACCGACGGTCGGCTGCTGCAGGGCGAGCACCTCGGCCGGGAAGGGTCCGACCGCCCCGGCCAGCCGCTGAATCTGAGGCCAGGGCACAACCAGGGGCGGAAGGTCGCTAGACGTGGGTAACGGCAACGCGACGCCCCGCGCGATGACCCAACTGGGGTCCTGCAATCGCGCGATGGTCGGCCAGGGCACCACGTCCGGCGGCAGGTCGTCAGGCCCGGGAACACGCAAGGCCGCGCCACGAGCCAGGGCCCATTTCGGGTCCTGCAGCCGCGCGATCGTGGGCCATGTCGACAGCGGGAGATCCGCATGGTCCGGGCGCGCCAGCTGACCACCATTAATGTGGGCAATAGCGGGATCGACGAGTGCCACGACCGCCGTCAGCGTCGTCACGTCGACAGGACGCACGGACGCGACCGGCGCGGAGGTGACCTTGGCCGCCGGACCGGAGCCATTCCGGCTGCGACGCTCCATGAGCGCCCGAATAGGATCTCGGGCCCCATCGACCACCGTCTCGGCGTGCACGGCCGGGGCCGGTCCCGGCGTCGTGGAGAGCGGACGCGCGCTGGCGAGCATGGGCCGCGCTTCACCGATTCTGGCCACCGGGTCAACTGCAAGGTCCCGGGAGAGCACGACGCTCAAGACACTCGGGTCGTCTGGGTCAGGCTGAATCTCATAGACGGTCGGACGCGCGAGGTCCAGCACCACCCTGATTGCATCTGGACTGTTCCGCGCGATGCGAATCCGGTCCACGGGGTCAAGCTCGACGACCGTCAGTGCCTCGGCCTTGAGGGCCAGGCCCGAAAAGTCCATCACGAGCCGCGGCGGCAGATGCTCAGCTTCATGGATGCGGGTCGGCGTCAGGGCCCCGTCGCCTCGCAGGGTGACTCGAATGACGTTCGGTTCGACCGTCATCTCGGCCGACAGAATGGCGGTGGCCGGACGGGCTGGCGGAACCGGGGGCGTCTCCTCTCGCCCGAGATCGGTCGCTGCCGACCTCGCGAAGCGCACCTGAATCGTCTGTCGCCGCGAGCGCACTTCGTATGTGGCCGGCTCCTGCAGGGTGATGCGCACCTCCGCCACGGCCGCGCCGTCGCCGTCCACGGCGTCCACAACATCCACCGCGCCGACTGGGCCGCGGGCGTCCGGGTTCAGCTGGCTGACGACGTCGCCAGCATCGACATCGCGTAAGGTGACCATCACCGTCAACGGGTCCGGCTGGTGCGTGGTGTACGATGCCGGTTCCGTCGACGTGATCATGATCGACTGACTGGCCGGCGTCTCTTGTGTCGTCACCTCCAAGAGACGGAGGCGGGCCGGTCGCTCGGCGGCCAGTCCCACGACGTGTGTCAGCACGACGAGCCCGATGAGGCACCGCAGGTGGCGACTCATCGACCCTCCTCGGCGTCGCGAAGGCCCTTGCGTATTTCCCGCTCCGTCACGAGCGAGAGCGGGTCGCTAACCTCCTGCAGAAACACCACGAACTCGGCGGTGATTTCCTTCACCGAGCCGTCAAACAACCGGTCACCGGGCCGGACGATGTAGGTCTTGTTGTCGGGCGCCTCCAACACGGCCAGATAGGTCCCCACGCTGAGCACCACACCCCGGAGCGCCACTTCGTTCACGCTGAGCCCCATGAGCCCCTCGGGGCGTTCGCTCGTGGACGGGAGATCGGCGCCTCGCGCGAGCAGGCTGACGAACGGATCACGCCGGCCACCCGAATCGTAGAAATAGAGTGCCGACGGTTCCGAGGCCGCCGGCGGCGCGACCGCAGGCTCGGCCGAATCTGGAGGCTGCGGCACCTGGGTCGCCACCGCGGCGTGCAGGCCCACTCCGACGCCGATCTGCACCGCCAGCGCCGCTCCCGTCCAAAAGCCCCGATATGTCATGTGCTCGCTGCCTCAGGTCGCCGGCGCCGTTTCGGGCTCAGCCTCGGGTGGATCGACCAGGACGAATGTCGTTGCCGTGCACTCCGCCGTAATCGTGAGATTGAGCTCCGGCGGCTCTTTCGCCCGAATGACCACATCACTGACATTGACGATGCGAGCGAATTTGCTGATACGGTCGAAGAACATGCCCAGGTTGTGAAATGTGCCATCGAGCTGCAATCGAATCGGCCACTCCGAGTGCATCTCACGAGTCACCGCCGCCTGTGGCCGGAACGCCCGGATCGTGAGGTTCGATTGCACGGCGAACGTCTGTAACCTCCGGAGCAGCTCCGACACCTCTTGCTGTTCCGGCAGCACGGCGCTCAGCGCGTCCAGTCGGTTGTTCAGGTCGTCCACTTCGACCTGGAAGGCCGCCAATTCGATGGCATCCTGGCGAGCCTGTTCCAGCTCGGTGCGCTTGCCGTCGAGTTCCACTTGACGCCCAGCCTGGATTTCCAACTGGGGGGCGACATAGTAAAGCCGGAACACGATAAACAACGTCACCGCGACGACGAGGAAGGCCCCGACCTGTCCGTACCACGGTAATTTATTGAGACCAAGTTCCATTGTTCGCTCTTGGGCTATCGGTCCGGGCGTCAGCCGCCTGTAGTCCTCTCTCTCGAGAGAAGGCCATCCATCTCCACACCGACCACGTCCCCATCACGACGGCGGAAGCCTAAACTCGGCTCGCAGCTCGAACCGCACGAACTCACCGGCCGCCTGCGACTCGAGCTGAGAATCGACAATGTCCACCGGCCGCACGAAGTAGCCGGACGACTCCAGGGCGAGGACGAGGTCCGACAGCCCCGTCAACCCGGTGGCTCGCCCTTGGATCGTCACGTCCGCGCCCTCTTGGCGGAGCTCGGTGAACCAGACGCCTTCCGGGAGCGCTCGGCTGACCTGGTCCAGCATCCGCACCGGACCGCCCTGTCCTTCACGCAGTTCCTCAATCAACGCGACCCGCCGCGCGAGCTCGACCCCACGCGCCTCGAATTCGTTCCGCTGGCCCACCACATCAGCCATGCTCGCCAGTTCCTGGTCCACCGCCCGGACCTGCTCGTCCATCCTGGCCGCCTCGGTCCGCATGGCCAGCACCTGCCACACGACGAGGGCGATCGCCGACACGAAGATCAGGCCGCACGCCAGCGTCACCTGCTGGCTGAGGTCGATGCCTACCCGACGCTTCGGACG
>CALBET010000039.1 GCA_937888665.1 uncultured Acidobacteriota bacterium | reverse complement strand
ACCAAGGGCAGAGGCGGAGTCTCGTTCCTCGCCTCCGCTATACCCTTTATTGTTATGCCTGTTGGTTTTCCAGCGCGTTGATTCTCTCTTTCACGTTACCTGACCGAACCTCACAGACCTCATAGTCTTGAGGGTCAAGTTCAGCGTATCCACGAATCTCAAGGTATTCACTGATAGCGTCTTGGTGGACGAAAATTCGGCCGCCTCCTGCCCAATGTCGGTCACCTCCTTCTTTCTTGATACCCGAGATCCAATATTCATCACCGGACTCCAGATCGAAGTAGTTCGCTCCAATGCCCCGCCCCTTACAGGACTGGAAAGCCTGATCGTTGAAATAGATCGTCCTGCCAGACTTCGAAGACTCGCCATATCCAATCCATGCTGGCCCTCGATCAGCCAGACCGCTCTTTAGCTCAACGTATATCAGACGGCGTTTCATTTCTTGGCATAACGACAAGAGGACCGATGAGCGGCACCCCGAATCCGTTCGAATTCAATACTGACGTGCTTGCCGCTCATTCGGTCACTCGACTTGTTGAACTAAGCCGCTGCGCGGCGGAGTGGTTGGAGGTTGGCGGGGATGGCGGAGGTCATCGGGGTGTTTCACTTTGGTCGGGTTATGAAAAAGCCTACTGCTTCTTCTCCGGCCGGCCAAGCTTCCGGCGAACCCCTGCCTTTCAACCATCGACCCAATGTCGGACGTCGAGGTCGTGATCCGCTGGATTACGATCATTCCTATCCGTCGATGAAGCGCTATGCCGAGTTGTTGGCGCTGCGCTACGATCAGCCCCGTACCCGGCAGGCTTACTACCGGCAACTGCGTTTGATTGCCGAGCATGGTGGCGGCGATCCGGCGGAGCTTTCGGAAGCGCAGGTGCGGGATTACTTTCTGCATGTGAAGACCGTCAAACAGTGGCGGCCCAAGACGGTGCGACAGGCTGCGGCCTGTGCGCGCCTGTTCTTTGTCGATCTGCTGGAGAACGAGGACTGGAGGGTGTTCTCTCAGATCCGCGCCCAGGATGACCAACGCTTGCCGGCGGTGATGACGCGGGCGCAAGTCGTCCGCTTGCTGGAGCATATTCGGCTGCGACGCTACCGCATTCCGATCAAGCTCATCTATTGCTGCGGGCTGCGCCTGTCCGAATGCCTCAATCTGACGATCCATGACATCCGGGGGGACGAAGGCAAGTTGTGGGTGCGCGAGGGCAAAGGCGGGCGTGATCGCATGGTGCCGATCGCGGCGGTGATGGTGGAGGATCTGCGGCGCTACTGGCGTTTTCACCGGCATCCCTTGCTGCTCTTTCCCCACGTGGGACGTGGCTCCAAGGAACCGGAGCAGATGGCCCGACGGATGCGCCAAGCCAAGACGCCGATGCCGGTGAGTTCCCTGCAACGGCTGATCTTGAGCGCGCGCCAGGAGCTGAACTATCCGGAGGCGACGGTGCATACCTTGCGCCATTCCTTTGCCACCCATCTGATCGAGGCGGGCGCGGGCATTCACACGGTCAAGGAGTTGCTCGGGCATCGGCAGATTGAGACGACGATGGTGTATCTGCATCTGACTCATCGCAGCGAGCAGGACGCCCAAAAGCTGGTTGACCAACTCACCCGCCAACTGCCGCGCTGAGGTCTCGGCATGGCCAACTCGGTGATCGGCGCGCTGCGCCGTTTCCTGCCCGCGTATCTGGCCGGCGAGCCCGCGTTGAACTCCGCTCAACGCCGGGCGATCTGGGCGCTCGAACATTGCCGCACGCCCCTGATGGGCGGCCACTTGTGGGACTGCGGCAAGTGCGGGCGCCGGGAGTATCATTGCCATTCGTGCAACCACCGGTCGTGCCCGCAGTGCGGCCGGGCGGACACGGCGGATTGGGTGAACAAGCAGTTGGATCGTCGCGTGGGCGCGCCCTACTTCATGGTCACCTTCACCTTGCCCCAGCCCTTGCGGAAGTTGTTCTTCACGCCGGCGGCCAAGCCGATGTACGACCTGTTCTTCACCGCCGCCGCGGAGGCTTTGCGGCCGACGCTGGCCGGACCGCGTTGGCTGGGGGCGAAGATCTCCGGCTTTTCGTTGATCCAGCATACCTGGAACCAGCGCCTGCACTTTCATCCGCATCTGCACGCCATCGTTCCCGGCGCGGGCATCGCCGCGAGCGGGCGGGTCGTGGCCGTCAAACGAGACAACTTCCTCGTGCCCCAGCGGGTGCTGCGTCGGCGCTTTGCCGCCGCCTTCCGGGCGGGGCTCGAGCGCATGGATACCGACCTCCGGGATCAACTGCCGGACATCGAGCCCCAGGTATGGCGCACGAACTGGGGCGTGCATCTGCAAGCCTTTGGCAACGGCGAGAACATCATCAAGTATCTCGGAGCCTACGTCTGCCGCACCGCCATTGGCGACCGGCGGATCGTGTCGGTCACGGACACGCAGGTCACCTTCACCTGGAAAGACCGCGCCCATGGCGGCGTGCAGAAGAAGGAGACATTACCGGGTGCGGAGTTCGTCGCGCGCTACCTGCGTCACGTGTTGCCCACCGGACTCAAAGCCGTGCGGCACTACGGCTTCTGCCATCCCTCGGCGGCGGCCAAACGGCAACGGATCGCCTTTCATACCGGACGCGAACTGGTCATCGCTGAACCCGCACCGCCGGCGATCGTCCAGGGCTTTCGCTGCGCCTGCTGCGGGACCGTGCTGCGCCTGGCCGGCACGCGCCTGGCACGGTGGAAAGTCAGTCGCGCCCCGCCCGCCAGCCCAGCCCTGAACTCCTCCCAATGAACGGCTCGCACTCCGAACCTCGTGGCAATCTTGAAAGCATTGGCTCTCAAGGCCCCGTGGAGCTGTGTACCAAAGCACACCAACGCTGCCCGCAAACCGTGTTCGGCGGTCCACGATGCGAGTGGGGGCGTATCTTCACGAGTGACTGGCGGTGGAATCGTCGAATTGAAGCAATGCCAATCGATGCTCAAATCCGACGGGCTCCCTCCTCAGGTCTCCCGCTAAAAACGCAAATCGCATAACGCCCACGCTTCACCCAACTCGGGCTTGTTCAACCAAGGGCAGAGGCGGAGTCTCGTTCCTCGCCTCCGCTATACCCTTTATTGTTAGGCTTATCTTCGTTCTTCTCGTAGTCGCTCCTTAGCTGAAGCCAGAATACCCAGTTCCGGTCTTCTTCGGAGGCTTCTTCTAATACTGTCTCTATCCTTGTCATTAGTGATTCGCCACGTTCGGACCAGGAGTGAATCAAAACCATTCCATCTTCGTTCCGTGCTTCACCAATGACCACACTGCCGGAATCGATGAGGGAAACGAACACATCCAAAATCTCTCGCTGACTACTTGCGTTTGTGGGAATGCCAAATTGAGTCTCAGCAATCTGCCGTAA
>CALBET010000038.1 GCA_937888665.1 uncultured Acidobacteriota bacterium | reverse complement strand
GCTGCTCGACGAGCGCTACCGTCAAGAACCCGGCGGCCAGGGCGCTGGCGCCCACCGGGAGCCACTCGGTGAGATAAAAGAATCCGTTCATCGCGTGGTCGCACAGCGCCAGCACGAAATTGCCGACGAATCCGCCCAGGGCGAAGAAGACAACCCACTGTCCCCAGCCATGACGACGACTCGGGATCATGCGGTTCAAGAGGAGCAAGAACCCGAGTCCCGCATACGCCAGCGGGGCCACGAATGGCGCGGTGTAGACCAGGCTCTCGATCGTCCAACGTGCAAAGAACTGGCTGTCCAGGTGATAGCTCACGCCGGCCAGTCCCAGCGCAATGGCCGCCCATCCGATCACCACGCCGCTTGCACGCACGAAGCTGGATGCCCGGCCCCGGACGCGCAGCGCAACGGCTGGAGCCAGGACCAACGTCGCCATCACCGAGAAGCCCACGGGGAGCCATTCCATGGGATGACGGAATCGATTGACCGAATGCGCCAAATACACGTCCACGACGAGGAATGCGACATTCGAGAGGACGAACCCGTCCAGGACTGCCGCCTTGTGGCGGTCCCACCACTTGGACTCAGTCACGAGCTGCCCTGAGCGCCGCCGCCATCTCCTCGAGTTCGGTCCGCTTCTGGAGCAGCTCGTAGTTCCCGTGCCATTGCACGAAATCGGCGCCGCCCATGAACGCCCCATGCTTGGCGGTGCGCCCGAAATAGTGCCAATAGTCGAAATACACAAACTCGATCGCCTCATCGAACGGTTCGGGCGTCAACAGGCCCTCGGCCCGCAAGCCCGCCATGAGGTCCTGCGTCTCGCGAACATGCTCGTTGGTCGCCGACACCACCGCCTCGGCTGCCGAGTAGAACCGCTCGACGCTCGTGGACGCGTGGCACTTGAGGCAGGTCTCCTGCATCTCCGTCTGCGCGGCAAGGTGACCTGGACGCCGCTCGGATACCTCGGCGAACAACCAGTACGACAGCCGCTCGGTCGTATCGTGTGTCACTTTCAGACCATCGAGCCCGCTCATATGGCACGTCGCGCAGGTCGGGATCGGCATGTCCGCCGTCGTCAGCCGTTTGGGGTCGGCCGCCAGATTTAACTCGCTCCGCTGCGCATTGAAGAGCACGCCGTGTTTCGATTCGCTGTAGATCTCGAGCTGCGAATGGTCCGGCCCCATGTGGCACTGCCCACACGTCCGCGGCTCGCGGGCCAGCTCGATCGAGGTCGAATGTCGCGAATGACACTCCGTGCAACTGCCGACCGAGCCGTCAGCGTTCGGGACCCCGATGTTATGGCACCCCAGACATCCGGTTGCCGTCGCCGACGCGCCCTCGAGCGTGGCCAGCGCGTTCGCCGGACGCGCTACCGAGCCGGGGTGATACCGTTCGCTGAGTGCCACCAGGTCTTCGGATACCCCGGCCGCACCGTTGACGGCGCCCCAGGCCGGCAGCGCGTGGCGGCTGCGCGCGAACTGGTCGTACTCGGTCGTGTGGCACGCAGCACAGTTGAGCGACGTGACGTCACGGGCCATCACGAAGTTGTAGTGTTCGAACTCCTCCTGTCCGTCGAGCGCCTGGTGACAGTCGTAGCATGTGACATTGGCGCCACTGTGCTCGCTGCGTTCGAACTGATGGACCACGGCGGCGGTCTCCTGGCGATGACACTGGGCGCAGCGACCGGACGCCTCCGTGAAGACGGCAGACGAACCGGCCACCAGGCCGGCGGGGCGTGCCCGGTTGAACATCAGGGCAGCCACCATCAGGCTGCCCCCTATGACGCAGGCAATGAAGATCGACTTGAAGGACATCAGCTTCCCACCATGCTAGCAGCCCGTGGCGTTGTTGTATGGTGCGACCACGGACCGATCCGGTGTCGACGTGGCCGTCGGTCACGCCGTCACCGCGGAGGACTGCGCTGTCCCGAGCGCCAACATCTTGTTCAGCACGGTGCACCCGACCATCGCTTCGCGCTGCTGCGCCTCGAACCCCTTCGCACGGGGACGGCCGCCGAAGATCCGTCATCGTCCACGCCAATATGCAGCTTCCGCCAGCCGCCGCGCTCGTGCGCCTTCCGGTGCTTGCGCGACCACCACTCGCCGGCGCCGTAGATTTTCAGCCCGGTCGAGTCGACGATCAGGTGGATCGGGCCGTCATGAGCTCGGCGCAGGGCGGGGACCAGGAGGGCCCTGGTGCGTCGGGACAGCGTCGCGTGGTCCGGGGCGTGCAGGTCCAGGCCCATCAGCCGGAGCCACGACGCGACGAAGCCCTCGGTCTGCCGAAGCGG
>CALBET010000037.1 GCA_937888665.1 uncultured Acidobacteriota bacterium | reverse complement strand
ACCGCGGTGGCGCAGTGCAAAGTTGGGCAGACGATCGTCAGGGTCAACGACGAGTCGCTTTGCGAGGGTTGTCCAGAGTGGTCATGGCCTGACGCTCAACACCAAATACTCGCTGTGCGTCCGACTCAAAATGTTGGATTTGTGGCCCAGTAGCGGTGCAAAGTTGCCATCCAAGCCACGCCATCATCAGCCTCCACCGGCCACCAGGAAGCCATGCCAGCCATCGCACCGACCTGCCGGCGCTGCAACGACTCGCTAGTGTGGATAGCTGAAGACTCGTTCCGGTCATGCGTCGAACATGGCCCGGCACCGCTCGAGGTGGCGTCACCGCGTACGTCGGTTCTCGTGGCGACCTCGCCCGTTATGGATCAAACACCCTTCCCGCTGGCGTTCCGGCTCAGCGGCCGCGCTGCCCGTCCCGCGCCCGCTCAGTCACCATGCGCACCATGTCCCGATAGCCGTAGCGTCCTTCCAGATCACGCACCAAGCGGAAGCCTCCGCCGTAGATGGGGTCGTCGTTCCGTTCGACTCGCCGAGCGCTGGTGGTTGCACCCATCTCCATGAGCGCACGATGCCGTGCCCACTCTGCGAGCCCTTCTACAAGCTGCCGGTCGACGTCGTGGCGCGGAAACGCATCGAACTGCCATAGATGCACAAATTCGTGCACCAAGACGCCGTAGCACTCGATTCGTGGTAGGCCCGTTTCAACGTAGATGGCTAGGTCGCAGGTCTCGGAGATCACCGTGTCACCCTGCCGGCGTTGTGAGACGTTGCTGGTGAACAGACCCTTCTCCCGATGGTCGTACCCGGGCGAACTTCGAAACTGCTTTCCGAGCCGCTTGGCGAGCTGCCTCGCTGACACGAGCTTCACCTCGCATTCGCTCTCAGGGCGGAGAGGCATCTGCAGCCGCCCCGTCAGAAAGCTTCGCGCGTCGGCGATCAGCGGGCGCGCTTGCTTCAGCTTTGCGATGGCGGTGGCGCGGCAAACGGCGCAGGATCTGCGGCCATCACTGTAGCGATGGGCTCCTTTCGCGACGGGGACTGCACAGAAGTCACACTGGTCCGCCGAGCCGCTGCAGGCAGCGCAGAAGCGGCGGCCCCCGTCGACCTCCTGCGTGTAGCTCTCAACGATTGGGTCGTCGCACGCGGAGCAGCGCACGGCGCTCGCGTTGCACCGCTCACATACCGGAGCGGACTTCGCCTGACCACTGAAGACGCGCTTGAGCCAACCGACCTTTCTCTGCCGGACAGGGAGGCCGCACCCTCGACACGCAGGCAGCGTGGCTTGGCACGCTTGGCAGCTGACAGTACCTTCCTGCCACTGAGTGTATCGACCGACAACCGCGGAATGGCAGAAATTGCAGATCATGAGATTAGCTGCTGCTTGCGGCGTGGCCGGAGGCCGGGAGACCGATGATGTGCCACGGCCATCATGGAGACATCTTCTCAAGGCTCGGTGAGGAGGTGCTGAGTGTCAATTCTTGGACAGGATCGTCGCAGGGCACTGAACGCCGCGTCTTCCCATTGCGCTCGAGTGACTTCGGTTGTCGTCCAGAACGTGTCGCGCTCGATAGTGTGAGTTTCCGCGCCAAGTGCATTAACCTAGCCCAGTGACACGCCGTCTGCTAGTCAGGTGCCCGGGCGCGCGACAATGCGACGATGGCGACGACGATGGGCCTAGCACACGCAACGGCACTACGCAGAAGTTCAGGGAGGGCGCATGTCGGATTCAGGCGTGTTCGTACAGGAA
>CALBET010000036.1 GCA_937888665.1 uncultured Acidobacteriota bacterium | reverse complement strand
CCTCCAGGGAAACGAGATCACCCACTGACGCACAGGGACGTCGGGGAAGACATGAGAAGCTCGCACCCGGACCATTGGTCAGGATGGAAACGCTCTCGTGGCCATAACGGTCCATCATCATGCTCGCGATGTAGATCGCCGTGTCCGAGCGACCGACGACGGCGAGCGGGAAACCGAGCGTATGGTGCCCGTCACAACGCACGCAGTAGATGGCCTCGCCGCGGTTCGCAAAGGGAAAGATGGGGGCGATCGAACCGCCAATCTCGGGCTGCACATCCATCACGCCCGTGGCGAGCACCACGTGCCGCGCGCGCAGGCTGCCGCTCTCCTTGCGTGCTTCATGGTCGAGCACGAAGAGCTCGCCCTCGCGCCGCACGCTCGTCACCCTGGCCTTCACGACCGTGCCCATGTCCTTCAACTTCTCCTGGCCCTTGATCCACTTCAAGGTGTCCGCGGAACTCCTGGTGATGGGGCGATCCAGATCGTGCATGCCGGGAATGTTGTCCACGGCCAGCACCCAGGTGGCGCGTCCCTTGCGTTTGGAGTCCGCGTCGCCGGTGAACAGGACGGCGCGATTGCCGTTCAGCACGCCGCGCAGGTAGGCCATGGTTCCCGCACCGCCGCCGCCGATGACGGCCAGGTCGTAGATGGTTTCTTGCATTGATTCGTCCTTGTGTCCTTGTCGAGGGCCGCGACCTACGCAGTCCGCTAGGGAGTGTGACCGCAAGTCGGCGAGCACCGTCGTCGAAACGGGGCCGCCTCCGTGTTCGATCGCAGGACTGTAGCCCGCGGCCCGACCTGCTCGTGCGCCATTCCGATAGACGATCGGGCGACTCCGCGGGAGCCGCCCGATCACTCTTAGAACCTGTCCAGAAGGCTTACTTGGCGGTGTACTCGCACTTGTAAGAACACTTGCACGTTACCTTCTTCACCTTCCACTCGGCCGGTTCGGAACCTTGCACGTAGGTGAATTCGTACCAGGAAATCTCCCCGCACTTGGCCTTCTCCTCGTCGCAATGCCGCTTGCAGATCTCCAGGGACTTGTCGCGTGCGCGCGAACACGAGAGGGCGGCGGCCCCTCCTGAAGCTCCGCCACCCACGACGGCACCTCCCACGATGGCCAGTCCACAGACGACCCAGCCGACCGGGTTGCTCGCCACAAGCAATCCAATGACGACGCCACCGGCTCCACCCACGGCGCCACCGCCGACCCAGGGAGCCACACCCGTCATGCAAACCTCGTAGGCTTCTTCCGCCGTCTTGTTGCAGGCATCGAAGGCGGCGGCCACTTTGGTTTTCAGGTTGTCGCAACACTCCTTGCACTTGATCGGATCGAGTCCAAAGGGGTCGAGTTTGGACCAGGGATTGTTCGACGCGAAAGTGGCGCCGTTGCCCAGCGCGCTGCGATCGCCCCAGATCCCGATCGTGTCGCGAGTCAGGAAGCGACCCGCGCGCGGGTCCATGTAACGCGTGCGGTAGTGATAGAAGCCGGACTCGGAGTCATAACGACGACCGTTGAACAGGTACGGATTGTCAATGCTCGAGGGATTTCCGATAATGGCGAGCAGGGTGCTCGGGGAGACCACCTCGCCGTAGTCGCCGTACTCGTAACGTTCGACAACGGCGCCTGCCGAGTCGGTCATCGCCATCACGTTGAACATGTCGTCCGTGTGATAGTAGTAGGGTCGTCCGGCCCGGTTCATCTGCACGACATGGTCGACAAACGTCCCGTAGACGTAGCTTGCCAACATGGCGTCCTGGGCGCTCTGCTCCTCGAGAACCTGCCAGCCGGAGTAGAAGTAACGCGTCTCGGTGGGGGATCCGAAAAGTCCTGTCGCGTCAACGATGCGGGCTGTCCGACGTCCAAATCCGTCGTGGCGGTAGTTCGTCACCCGTCCGCTGGAATCGGTGAAGGCCACCAGGCGATTCGCATAGTCGTACTGCATCTGTCGATTGACACTGCAGCCGGCAAGCCAGGCGTTATAGAACACGACGAGGTCCGCGACATCGACGATTCCATCTCCATTCACATCGGCCCCGGGGGTCTGCGCCGTCCAGTCCGCGTAGTAGGCGTTGAGATCGCTGGCGTCGATGATGTAGTCGCCGTTCCAGTCGGCCAGGCAGCCAGAGTCACTCGTGCGCAACGTGTTCCCGTTCAAATCGTAGACGCGTTCGTCGAAAGCGGTCGCCGTGTATTGATTGAGCTGCAAGTCCGCAGGCGATGGAACGGTCCCGTCAAGAACATAGGTTCCAGGGGTCGAGCCACCGCTGGTCGTTCCACGGTTGCCGCGCCCATCAAGGTCGTAGGTCTCCCTTCTGAGGACACCGGACGAATCGGCGGAAGCGCCGCGCGTCAGACGATAGGCCGAGTCGTACTCGTAGCTATGGGTGATTCCGAATCCGCCGATTCGGGAGTCCTTGCGTTCGAGTTTGTTACCTGCCCCATCCCATTTGAATTCCTGGGAGTGGAAGATCGCACCGTTGCTCAACAGCCTGTGGTTCACGGCAACGATGCGCTTCACTCCGCTGTCGCTTGCACTGTGCCCGTCGAAGGTGAAGTTCGCCTGAGTTCCATTACCGAAGTCAATGCGACCGAGGCGGCCAAACCCGAGGTAGCCCATCTGGGCCACGAGGCCCGTGCCATCGGTGATCTTGGTCTTGCGCTCGAGCAGGTCGTAGGTCGACGCGACTCTGCGGCCAGAGGGGTAGTTCAGCAAGAGGTTATTGTTCAGACCATCGAACACATGTCCTGTGGTCTGGCCGTTCAGCGTCTCCTGCAGGAGGTTGTCCATGGAGTCGTAGCTTCGCTCGACCAGGGAATCGTCATCCTTGCACGTCATAACCAGAGAGCGCCCGTCGTATTGGTAGGTGACGAAGGTCGTGTCCGCGGAAACTCCGGCGCCGACGCTGACGTTAAGCTGTACCCGGCGATTCAGGAGGTCGTAGCTGGAGACGACCGACGTGCCGTTGGCATCCAGGCGTGAAACCTCGTTGTCGTGTACGTCGTAACTGAAGGCCGCTTGCGTGCCGTCGGCCAGCGTTTCTCCCGTCAGGCGGTTCAGGGAATCGTAGCTGAACGCGGTCGAGTTGCCGGCGTCGTCCGCCTTGCCGATGACGCGTGATGAGTCATCCCAGGTTGTGGTATTCGTGATCGAGCCAGCCGGTGCTCCAGCTCCTGTGCCGTCGCTCGTCATGATGAGTTCGGTCTGAAGCATGCGGTTCAGCCCGTCGTACGCGCGACGCGTAACGTTTCCGACCGGGTCAGTCATGACGACCTGGTTGCCACGCGAGTCGTAACGAGTTTCGCTGCGGTTTCCGACGTTGTCGATTCTGGCCGTTTGACGGTTGAGCGCGTCGTACTCGTAGTGGTCGGAGAAGAACTCATCGGGGTTGCCCATGACGCTCGAAAGCTCGGTGGTTTCCTCGTTGACCAGATTGGAATTGAGGTCGTAGAACTTGCGCACCTCGTTACCCACGGCGTCAGTCACGCTGCTGATTCGATTGACGGTGTCGTACTTGTAGGTCGTCTTGTGCTGGTTGTCGTTGACTCTGACAAGCGGCATGGAGGCCGGGGCAAGAGTCCACTCGGTCACCACGACGCCGTCGGGAGTCGCGCCAACCAAAATGGGTGCCTGGGTCAGCGGGTCGAAGAGTTCCTCCTCTTCCCGGACATTGCGGTTGAGGCGATCGTAGTACAGGCGCCGCTCTCGCAGGCGGATGTTGTTTGCGCTACCCGCGATGTCCTGCTGTTCACCCTGCAGGCGCACGCTGGTCGTGTTTCCGTTGGCGTCGTGGCCGAAGACCTTGCGGTTGCCCATCGCGTCCGTTTCGGAAACCACTCTGTCGAACCCGTCGTGGGACAGGGCCTTGGAGTGAGTCGTGCCTTCCAGTCCCTCGATGCGCAGCGCCAGGTTCCCGTTTCCGTCGTAGTCGTATTGAACGGTCGATTGATCCGGACCGCCCTTGGCAAGCACGGAACGGTACAGAAGGTCCCGCTCGTCGTAGATAAAGTCGACCGCGTTGAAGGGGTCTGCCCCGGAGACTGCCTGTCCGAAGGAGGTCTTGCTTTTCTTCCAGTTGGAGTTGTAGGTCATCTCCGTGACAGCGTTGTGCGTCGCGTCGACCTCTTCCGTGATACGGATCGGTTGGTTCAGAATGTCATAATCGATGCTCGTGCCCAGGTAGGCGTTGGGATCCACTGCGCCATCGCCGTCGACGTTGAGCCGCAATTCGAGCACGCGGTTGTTGTTCGCGTCGAACAGCGATTGGGTCTCGTAGCTTACCGCTCCCGAGGGCGTTTGGACCGGCCGCTCGAAGCGTTGGATCTCTTGATCGAGTTGGTTGTAGACGTGAAGCTCGGTGTTGCCGCGCGGGTCCAGGATGCTGACGACATTTCCGCGACCGTCCGTGCGGAATTGTGTCTTGAGCGCCAGGTTGTTCACATCGAGAGTTTGGCTGGCGGGGTATCCAGTTTCGGGGCCCGACGTGTGGTAGCTATACTCGTCGCGGCGTCGTGAACCAGATCCGTTGTCTGCATGCATGCGCGCGGTCATCTGGCCGTTGCTGTTGTATTCCCATTCCTCGACCGTGCCGGGCTCTGCGTAGTCCGTATGCACGCGGTTTCCGCGCGTGTCGTAGATGTGCCGAGTGAGATTGCCGCGCCCATCCATTTCACTGGCGACGAAGTTCGCCCCGCAGCAACCACCGCCGAAACCGTTGACGTAGGTGAATTTTTCCACGATGAGAGACTGGTCGCCGCCCAGGGCTCCGGCCAGATGCTGATGCTCGAGCAGGTTTCCTCGCGCGCGCGGATCGGGATTCGAACTGTCGTAGACGAAGCGCTCCTCGTTCTTGTTGGGAAAGACGACGCGTGTGACAAGACTGTCCGCGTTGTACATCCAGATGGTTGTGAACAGGGCCGGATCGGAGGGTCGCAACGCCGGGCCCGGACGGTTCGCCGTGGACGATGTGGGTAGGCTCGGATTCGACACCCCCGTGAATTCCTGGAACATGACCGGGTCGTGGAGCGCGTCGTAGTAGAGCTCCTTCACGTGACCCATGCGGTCGTTCACGATGGCCTTGATCGTCGCGTTGTTGTTGGACGGCGCAGCGAGCAGGGCTTCGTAAACGACGTCGATCACGTCGGTTGCGTTGCCCCAGTGTTGTCTCCTGATACGGTCGAACTCCAGCGCGCCGGGGTTCGTCGTGGCGTAGTATTCGTTCTGGAGGTAGGTCTGCCCCCGGGCATCGGTCACCGTCAGGAGGTTTCCGTTCAATGCGGCCTGAGGGTTTCCCATGGAGTACGTGTAGCGCACCGTCTTTCCGGACGGGAAGTCATTGCCGGTCGGAGTTCCCGTGACAGCCGGGCTTGTTGCGGATGCCAAATCGCCCGGGTTGCCGCCACCGGGCAGCCCCGTGTGATACGTGTACTTCAAACTACGGCCATCGAAGTCCGTGACCGTCGAAACGAACCCGCTCGAGTTGTACTGAATTCGAATCTTGCGCTTGAGCGTGTCTGTGACCACGCCCAGGCGTCCCTGAGCGTCGTAGGCGAACAGCATGCTGTTGGCATTGCGATCCGCGGTCATGCTGAGCTTGCCGTCGGCCGCTGTGCCTGTGAAGCCCATGAAGTTCCAGGAGCTCGTATCCTGGAACCGAAGGGTAAACGTGCCGTCCGAGTTCAGGACCAACTCCCGGAAGACCTGGGGCCGAATCCAGGTCCCCGTGGTCGCGTCATATTGGTAGAGATCCTGGCGCCCCCAGCCATTGTTCACCAGGAAGTCGGGGCCCTGCGGAGTGAGGTAGATGTTGTAGGAGTGGTCCCAGCCGTTCCCCATTGGCGTTGTCCCGATGGTCTTTGACCCGTACTTGCGTCCCCACACGAAGTCGAGGCCTCGCCCTCGGATCTTCATGTCCACGACGTTCTCGTAGAACTCCCCTGAGAACATGTAGACGGGATCCATCAATTCCGGAATCGACCGCTGTTTACCCGTCTCGTGGCTGAAGGGCAGGATGACTTCAAACTGCGACTTCGTCCGCGGAGAAGGCATCTCGGGGTGCTCACCTGGGCGCAGCGCTTGCTGTTGTCTTTGCTCGAAAGCATTCCCGGGGTCGCCGCCATCTACTGTGCCGAGGAGGGGCGCGTTACTCTGCATGCCCTGCGTCAACGCGAGGGCCAAGAGGGACGCCAATGTTGTGAAACTCATTTTGAAACGAACTGTGGAGAAGGGGCTGTGCCGCGGCCCGGGTATGGAAGTGGTGGCGAGTGCGCACGCCGGCGACTGGCAACGGCGTCGAGCAGGCGGGGGCGAGCGTGCTCCTGCCTTAACGACACAGTAAAGATCGAGACAGATGCGTGAAAGATTCCGGCCTGAGGATAAGAGATCCAAAGGGCCTCCGCCAGCCCCGGGGTCCCTGGCTGGGTCATCCCAAATCTGCGCCCGAGGTGCGGGCCTCGCTAGCGCCCTTGGTTACCACCATGGACGGATGCAGAGCCTGCGACGCCACCAGCCAAAGAACGGCCCAGCAGGGCGAGTTGGGGTCTCGCTCGGACCCCACTCCATACGGTCTGCGAACCTCGAGAACAGCTATACGGTCCAGAAAGGCCGATTGAGGGTAAGAGCTCCAAAGGGCCTACATAAACCTGCATACCCATCCGCCG
>CALBET010000035.1 GCA_937888665.1 uncultured Acidobacteriota bacterium | reverse complement strand
CGACGACGACCTGATCGATACGCCCCTGGCCGCTAGCTGGGGCATCCGGTGTGCACCCGGCACATGGGGTATCCGATGCTTGGAGCCGCCGAAGCCCAAGGAGACGTCAATCGTTAACTGGTGCCCTGGCACGACCCCGGAGCGGACCTGCCCGTCCGAACCTGAGCCTTCGGGGTCGGGCGTTGAGCGCCGCGCTCTCCGGTCGGATGGGTTCGGCAGCTGAGAGCGAACCCCGGTACGCGAGTCGGTGCCGCTGAGCGGGACTTCGGTGCACTTTGGGAACAGGCACTCGACCGTTGTGGAATCGAGTTTCTTGGTCCTACAATAGCTGGTTTAGCACAGCAACTGTGGAATCCGGCACGCTTACTCGACGTCCCCAGTCCACTTGTCAGCTTGGCGATGCGGCGGTTGCTGAGAGTGTGCTCGTCAGAGACAGCTGCGCTGCTGTACCGCGAGTGTCGGGTGCGAGCGGCGCTACCTGGGCCGAGTGACGAGGCCTTCAATGACCACATTCGGGATAGGCTCAACGATCTGCTGGTAGGCCAGCCGCTAGTCCAGAGCCGACTGCGCAGCGGGGCCTCATTCGTCGTGGCGAATACTTGTCGCTTAGCGAAACGTCTCGAGCACGACGAGCCTGAGATCCGCCAACGGCTTGGCATCGATGGCGAACTCGTAGATGTCCTAGTCTCCGACGCTGATCCGCACAACCATGGCGAAGTCCCGCTCCTACTAAGGTTCGAGCGTGGGAGCGTGGTGTACAAGCCGCGAACCATGTACGGCGAAGAGCTTTGGGTGCGGATCGTTAAAGTTCTGGCTCGCGAAGGTCTGCCCATGAAGGCAATGCGTGTGGTTGCGAGACCGGGCTACGGCTGGATGCAGTACGCCGAGAGAACACCATGCCGCCAACCGCAGCTGTTTCATCACCGGCTGGGGGCGCTCTCATATGTTCTCTTTAGGCTCGGCGGCACCGACTTCCACAGTTCGAACATCGTAGGATCCGGGGAGTGGCCGGTGCCAGTGGACCTCGAAACACTTCTGGCCCCTGTCAAGGCTGACTGGAGCCTCAAGAGCATTCTTTCGACCGGAATTCCCCGGCGCCCGACTGATCCGGACGGAGAGGACATGTCGGTGGTTGGGGCGTCGGAGCACGCAGCAGCAACTCGGGTAGCCACCAAGCTGACGGGAATGGGCTTGGACGCGACCCGTCAACGCTTCGAGTGGACCTTCGACCCCGTGTCCGCGCCCTTTGATGAAGCTGGTGTCCCAATCGAGTTTGACACCGAAGCGTACTGCGCGGGGGTCGCTGATGCGGCCTGCATCCTGGGCAGATGTCATCTGCAAGTCATGAACCTACTTCAAGAGGAGCGTGCTGGTGACGTGAGAGTAGTACTCCGAGATACGTCGCTCTATTCGCGTTTGCTTGACTGGCTTGGGCACCCTCACCAGCTTGGCCTCGACCTCGATACTGCCAGGCGTCAACTACGATCGCTGCTCGCTGGTGCCGAGCAGGAAAGTTCAATCGTGGAGGCTGAAGTCGATGCGCTGCTTGCCGGCGACGTGCCGTATTTCTGGTGCCCATCGAACGGCACTGAGGTCTGCTGGCGCGAAGGTAGGACGCAGACCTTCTTTCGAGGGACCCCGTTGGATAACGCCCTGCTCGGGCTAAGTGGCGCAGGGCCTGAAGATTCAAGCCGGCAGGAACACGCCGTGCGGCTGTGTGAGGCGGCTCGCGAAACTGGGCTTACCAGCGGTGCGGTGGACTATGCCATTCGTGCCCGCGCTCGCGCTGCACCCTCTGCCAAGGGCTCTGACGGCATCGAACGTTGGGTGCGTCGAGCGCTCGACGCCGCTTGGACCACCGAATGGGGCACAGCTTGGCTCACACTCGACGGCGCCGCACTAGTTTTCCAACGCCCTGGCTTGTACGATGGGACAGAGGGGTCCTTCGCGGGGTTGCTTGCCCTTCAGGGATCGTTGCCACGCTCGCTTTCGGACGCCGTGGCGGCACTGATAGCCGACCACGCCCGTCGGGAGTGGGTGAGTCCATGGACGTTTGCACTTGCCGTCAGATTGGGCCAAAGCCCAGGGGTACTGCCCGACCTTGCTGCACTTCAACCTACCGGCCTCTGCGATCGTGTGGGTGGAGACGCGGAGAAGCTCATCGAGGCGGAGCTTCTTGCCCAATTTGAGGTAGCCGGAGCGAGTGCCATAGCGGACGACCTCGTGGCCCACTTCGTTTCAACCCAGCACCACGAAGGGCAGGCCCGGGGCGCATGGATGTCCTCCGCAGG
>CALBET010000034.1 GCA_937888665.1 uncultured Acidobacteriota bacterium | reverse complement strand
CGCTGGAAGACGTCTTCACTGAAAACGGGTGCTTGCGGATGGGCATCACCGGCCTCGCCAGCGGCGTTGTCACGCGCGGCGTGCTCATCGACATCCCGCGTCTCAAAGGGCTCGACGCGCTCGAAACCGGCACGCATGTGTACCCGGAGGACATCGAAGCCTGGGAGCGACGCACCGGCGTGACGATCTCGTCCGGCGACGCGATCTTTCTGCGCACCGGCCGCTGGGTGAACGACAACCGCTCCGGCTACGACATCAGCGTGGCACCCTGGCTGAAGGCACGCGACGTGGCCCTGGTCGGTAGCGACGGCACACAGGACGTCGGCCAGATACCAGGCACCTCCCTCCCGTTCCACAAACTGGTGCTGGTCGCGCTCGGCGCGAACATTTTCGACAACATGGATCTGGAGGCGCTGGCCCAGACCGCCGCCCGGCTCGACCGCTGGGAGTTTCTCCTGGTCGCCGCCCCGATCCCGAACCCCGGCGGCACCGGTTCGCCGCTGAACCCGCTGGCGATTTTCTGAGCACTGAAGCCTGTGTCCTGAGGCGGCAGCCGAGAAGAACGTGGCGTCCGATAGGCGCGGTTTCGGGTTGGCGGTATCTTCCGGGAAACGGCGCCGTACAGTCGAGCGGCCCGCTGATTCTGACCGAGAATCACACGGGCCGCGCAAGATTGAACCGGGACAAACTAGACGCTACAGCTCATGTCCTCGCCACAGCACTGCGGCGACTTGATCTTGCCGTGACCATCGGGACACTTGGCGATATCGACCGACTTGCCGTTGTCGAGTTGCAGCGTGTCGTGCACCAGCTCTTTGTCACACGTTCCGCAAGTCATTGTGCCAACGCTCATGCCGCACTTCGGACAGCTATAGATCGCCACGGTCACTCTCCTCTGGAAGATATTGCGATGCGTCGTTATGGTGATGTTGCTCCACCGCACCGCGACGCCTGCGGCCGGACGGACGTAACGTGTGGATCCTATCACCGAGCGAGCCCGGTGTGCGAGACGGGGCCGTGGGTCCCATCAGTTGATGTCGGCCGCATCCATGCTCAGACTGAAAAGCGGGTACGGGGGCGCGACCTGTAAGCAGTACGACCTGAGGGTCTCCGCCCACTGGGTGGACGCCGGATCGGGCGCGGGGTCAGCGGCTCTCGACATTTCCGTGCGGCTCAGGCGGGGATGGTTTGGCCGAGTGCTCACGCACACGTTCCAGGTGCGAGCTCCCGGTGAGACGACGCGCGTGGCTCTTGACCCGGAAACGCGCGACGCGTGGTGACTACTCCGGTGTCCGCGACACATCATCAGGCGCCGGACGGCGTGTCGGTCAGCGCCGCCAGGGCCTTCGAGACCTTGACGTACGTTTCGTATCGACGTTGATAGTGCGCCAGCTTCTCGCGTTCCAACACATCCAGACCCGACCTGGTCGCCCGCGCGTCGGCCCCGGTTGCGTTGGCAGCATCCGCCTCGAGCGCGGCGCCGCGCCGACGGTATTCCGCGTCGTGCTCCCCTTCCCAGGCCAGCCAATCGGTCGTCCAGGTCGCGTGCGCAGATTCAAGCTGGGCCGAGCCGAATGGAAACCGGTGCGGCGGGTCGCCGTCCAGCGCGGCGAACGCCTCGGGGAACGAGCGCCGAGCGGCCACGGCGATGGGATACCAGGCGAGCAGCGCCCGTGGGTCCGTGGGCGCCCGTTCCACGATAGGCCCAAAGGTTGCGAGGATCCCGAGGACTTGCGCGTCGCGGCGCCGCTCGCGCAGGACGCCGGCGATGAGGCGGCCGCTGACCGCACAGGCCAGGGCGACCCCAACGAGACCAGCCGCGACGGTGATGCTGAGCATGCCGAGTCAGTTCAGGACGAGTATTGGAGTGCGACGAACATCGGGATGTCTGCCAGCCGTGCTCGTCCGTTCAGGAACTGTAACTCGACCAGAAAGGCCAGGCTTGCCACGTCACCACCGGCTCCGGTCACCAGATCCACGGCGGCCCTCGCGGTGCCGCCCGTGGCGAGCAGATCGTCCACGATCAGAATGCGCTGCCCCGGCTCGATCGCATCGTGGTGCATCTCAAGCGTGTCGGATCCGTATTCTAGTTCGTAGGACTGGCGGACGGTGCGCGCGGGAAGTTTGCCGGGCTTCCGTATGGGGACGAAGCCCGTTCCCAGCCGGTCCGCCACCGCGGCCCCGAGAATAAAGCCCCGACTTTCGATCCCGACGACCAGATCGATCCGCTGGTCGCGAAACGGATTGGCGAGCCCGTCGAGCGCCTCTCCCAGCCCGACCGCGTCGCGGAGGAGCGTGGTGATGTCGTAGTACAGGATGCCCGGCTTCGGGAAGTCCGGTACATGCCGAATCTTCTCTTTCAGGTGCTCCATGCTTGATGCCTTTCTGGGGTCGGACGGTCAGGCGCGAATCTGAAACAGCG
>CALBET010000033.1 GCA_937888665.1 uncultured Acidobacteriota bacterium | reverse complement strand
CCCCACGCGGCCGCTCCGCGGGGGCCCCGAGTGCCCCACTCCGCGGCCGCGGGGCGCGCATTATCGCGCGCCGTATCGAGACGGGGCTACACCCCGAACCCCACGCGGCCGCTCCGCGGGGGCCCCGAGTGCCCCACTCCGCGGCCGCGGGGCCGCTCCGCGCTAGCTTCCGGGTTGGACGACCTCGATCCAGACGTCGTCGGGACCGTAAACAAACGAGATCTTCATTTCCTGCCCCAGCGGGTTCGTATAGGGACGTGGCTCCATGTCGAACGGGACACCCTTGCCCTTGATTTCCACGGCGGCGGCGTCCAGATTCGCGAACCCCCAGCTGAGGTGGTCGATGGCCCGCCCCTTGCTGGGAGCCGGGACGCCGTCTGCGTGCTCCGCCGCGAGCAGCCAGACGCCCCCGTAGCGGATGCCTTCGATACGTCCCTTCAGCTTGTCGCGCTCGCCACCAAAGATGTTCTGATACCAGGTCAGTGCGGCGGCCGGATCGGCCGAGCTGAGGTGGATGTGGTGGAAGTCCGGCCACTCGGCATCTTCGACGACTTCGAGCCGGGTCCCCCAGGGATCACTCAGGAACGCCAGCTTGAAGAGGCCGGGCACATCGCGAATCGGCGCGTCAGGGTTCTCGATGTTCAGGCCGGCCGCCTTCCAGCCGGCCATTTTCGCTTCGAGGTCGGGGAAGGAGAAGCCGATGTGGTTGATGCCCGAGCCGACACTGACATCCGTCGGGTCGCGCTCGAACCAGATGAGCTGGATGTCACCGATTGCGCAGGCGTTCTCTCGGCCGAAGCCCTTGCAGCCCATGTGTTCGACATACCAGGCGACCGCTTCCTTCGCATCCGGGGCGGTCAGATGCATGTGGTGATAGTCGGTGGCCCCAGCCACGGCAGGGAGCCCCACGAAGGACGCGGAGACGGCGACCGTCAGTGCCAGTCTTACCAATAATGTCGACTTCATATCTCGATCCTCTGATTGCACGTGCGAACCGTTGTGCCTCAACGCGGGGCTTTACTCCGGGAAGTTCGGCATCTGCATCTTCTCGTACCCGGCCGGTGGGTTGAGCACGTCCCCGAATGAACCCTGCTCGAGCGCCTGCAGCGTGATGTTTGTCGCGCCGTTCTGGTCGTTCATGTTCATTCGCACGACTCCGCCGTCCGGCACGCCGGCCGCGTTTCGTATCTCGCGATATCGCTTCAACTGATCCTGGGGACCGCCGCCACCCATCATCGGCATCTGCATCGCCTCGAGCGCGTCACCCATCCGCGCGAACAACTCGAACAGACCCGTGTCGAGGTCCGACGCGATCCAGACCGTACTCTCCCCGCCTTCCAGGCCAGTGACGCGAACCCCCGCCGCCGTCCAGGGCCCGATCGTCTCCGTCTCGCCGGTCGGCTCGAATCTCAGATCGTCGACGTTGATCTTCGAATCGTCGGCCCCGCCCCCTGCGTTGGGCATCCGCTGCATCATTTGACGCATCATCTGGAGCTGCTGGTCACCCATCTCCATGTAGCGCCGGTCGGCATGCTGGATCATCCTCATCGTCGGCGACGCGCCCGACGTCCACACGATGGAGATTTCCTGGGGTTGGGCCATGTCCAGGCGGATGCCCTCAGCCGTGGCCCAGTAGTCCATCGTCATGGGGGCCTGGCCCGCGGCTTCGATCTGGACGGTCGCCTTGACATCCTGTGCGTGGGCGAGCCCGCCCGTCAGGACGAGGAGGCTGGCGACAGTGAGTAGCGCCGGCCGGGCGGCAAATAGACAGATACGCATCATCAGTGTTCCTCCTCAAGCTCAAGGCAAGACACACCGATTATACGCGTCGGGTGGGGCGTTGTGGGCGGGCTACTTCTTCTTCGGGACGACGACGAAAATCATCAGCAGGTGCAGGGCGAACGCGCCGACGCCGGTGACCAGGAACAAAACAATCGGGTTCATCTGTCAGAACTCCATGCTTACGGGCAGTCGATGTAGCCACAGATTGTATTCGCATCAGGCAGCATAGCGGAAGGGCCAGACGATTTCGTGTCCTCGTGCGTCGCCAGGGCCGTCCCGCCTGCTGGACGATCAGCGCCCCTGAAGGGGCTTGCTACAACGCGCCTACCGGTTCCCTGCGCATACCGGTCAATCGCCGGTCGATCAGCGTCTCCGCCTCGGTCATGATCCTGGTCACCAGCTCCTGGCAGGTCGGGATGTCGTGGATGAGTCCTGCCACCATCCCGGCCGACCAGACCCCGCCATTGGTATCTCCTCCCTGCAGGGCTTGCCGGCCGCGCTCGCCGGCCACCAGGTGTTTGATGTCGTCGATGGTCGCATTGCCCCGGGACTCGATCGTGCGGACCTCATCGGCGATCTGGTTCTTGAACACCCGCGCGGTGTTCTTCAGCGTGCGGAAGATCAGGGCGGTGTCCCGTTCGGTGGCGTTGACCAGCTGTTGTTTGATGTTGTCGTGAATCGGCGCTTCGCGTGTCGCCATGAACCGCGTGCCCATGTTCATGCCGTCGGCGCCAAGCGCGAGCGCGGCGACCAGTCCCCGGGCGTCACCAAACCCGCCTGACGCAATCATCGGAATGCGGATCTGGTCGGCAGCGCACGGGATGAGGATGAGCCCGGGAATGTCGTCCTCACCGGGGTGACCGGCGCACTCGAACCCGTCGATGCTGACCGCGTCGCACCCAATCGACTCCGCCTTGATCGCGTGACGCACCGACGTGCATTTGTGGATGACCTTGATGCCGGCCGCTCGGAAGCCGGGGAGGAACGTCTGGGGGTTGTTGCCGGCGGTCTCGACAATCTTGATTCCGGATTCGATGATCGCCTGCGCGTACTCCTGGTACGGCACCGGCCTCAATGTTGGCAGAATCGTCAGGTTCACACCGAACGGCTTG
>CALBET010000032.1 GCA_937888665.1 uncultured Acidobacteriota bacterium | reverse complement strand
CGGCGCCGGGGAACGAGATCGCGATGTCGCGCTGGTCACTGAACTGGAGGTTTCCTTCGGGCGGTCCGGGCCCGAAGTTCAGCGTGTAGGTGCCGGCAATCTCGATCTCCTGGCCCGCGCTGAGCGTCTCGAAATAGTCCGAGAAGGTGGCGAGATCGATCGACCATGTACCGACGACGCACGGGTCACACCCGCCAGGGTCGGCTCTGTCGACCTCGAGCGCGTGAGGCAGGTCGGATGATGGGCTGACTTCGGGTGTCGTGACGACCGCGATCCAGGTTTCGCTTTCCTGGCACTTCGTGCGCACCTCGGGTTCGGTGACGACCCAGGAGCCCCTGTCACCGCGCTTTTCGAAGTCGACCATGCCGATCGGGCCACTGCCGTCGTCGGTCTGCTTGTAGAGCTTGCCCTTGGCGTATTCCAGTTTGTACCGGGTGCCCTGCCAGAGGCCGGGCCGGAGCTGGACGGGCCCCTTCTGGTCAACGGTGATCGGGGTGCCCGTAAAGGCCGAACCCTGGAAGCCACAGGCGAGGCCAGGCCCGACCATTCGCGCATAGAACTCGTTGATCACCGCCGGGAGGTCGCTCACGGCGGCCTTCAGGGCGTCGGTGACAGTTGCGCCACCGGCAATATTCTCGTGAACACTCGCGATCTGCTGAGGGGTCAGGTGGCCTTGCTCGGCGAGGTAGGCCCAGAAGAACCAGGAATGGTAGGTGGCATCGAGCATCGAGTTCTCCGCCGTGTGGGTGTCTAGATTGGCGCCGAGCTCGATCTGCTCGGCCGTGCACAGGCCGAGCAGTTGGTAGGCGAAGTAGTCGGCGCCGCCCTCACTGGTGAACTTCGAGCTTTCCGGGAAGTCCGGCCAGAAATCCTGAATGCAGTGGAAGAGCTCGTGGGCGATCGTGTGGTCGAGGTGCGGGGTGCCCGTCGCGAGGGTCTCGGTGGAGAAGATCGCGATACGGCAGCGCCCGCTGTGCGCGCTGGCGACGTGGGCGAGCACGGTACCGGTCGGCACGTCGGCGTCCGGTGGAGCAGCGTCGATGCTCACCAGCAGCCGGATGGGCTGGAGCTTGAAGCCGGTGTAGCCCTCATACCCGGAGCGCGCTCGGTGGATCAACTCGAACACGTGGTCCGCGATATCGACCGCATCGTCATGGATTGGGATCAACACCTGGTCGTCGCCATTGGTGTGGGTTTGGTAGCACAAGAGTGCGGGAGCAGCGCTGAACTCATTCGCTTCGTTGATGCCGCAGTCTGTGGTCGTGGTCGCGACGCTCCTTAACCCGACCGGGGCGTTCCGTAGGCTGCTGCCGGTCTCGGGAAGCTCGTCGGCCACAAAAAACTGGGTCAACCTGCTCAGGTCGGCCTCGACATCGGCCGTGAGACTGTGAGACTCGAGTAGATCGGCGGCGCGCTCGACCGCGTCGCCGTAGAGGTTGCGCTGCATGGTGTTGAGCGCCGGTATGGCCGACGCCGGGAGCTCGCCCATCACCACGCTGAGGATGGCGCGAACGCCTTCGGCTTCGGTCCAGACCCCGGCGTCGACTCCGGCGTCGATCACTTCGCCGGCGTCGGCGAAGGTGCCGTGCAGTTCGTCCGGCTCGTCAGGGACCGGAACGTCGAAGTGCTCGCGGTCGAAGCCGAGGACCCCGGCGAAAATCGTGCTGGTCGGTGGTGTTCCGTCCTCGCCACCGGACTCGTCACCGATCTCGGCATCGTCCGTGCCAGCTTCGTCATCGGACCCAACGATGTCGTCGGAGACGGAGGAGTCGTTGCTCGGTAAGGGTTCGCCGGCATCGTCGCTCGACCCCGAACATGCGGCCAGTGCCACCAGCGCTAGGCAGAGCGCGAACGAGCCGCTTCGTGCAGATACGTTCCCCCGTCGCGTCACGAGCTGAGGCTACCGCGTCGATGTTTGGACTTGAGCGTGGCAGACAGCGGTACTTGTTCCGGCAATCGGTCCTGGATGCGAAGATGGGTTGACATCCGAGCAAGCGCGGGCAAGAGCCCGGAGCTGGAAAGAATGGCTGGCCCGGCGATTTGGGTCGGGTACTGACCCCGACCGTGCCTCGCTTCCAGTGTGTTCGATGACTGGCGACAAGTTGTTGTCTATTCGAACAAGATGTAGCTTCGAACTATGTCGGATGCTGACGACCTCGCAGATGCGGTCGTGTCGTTTGTGAGGTGCTTCGGGCTTCACAGGCCAGCGCGGACGCCGTGTGGTTTCGATGCCGGAGTTGCAGACGCCCATGCCCTCAGCGAACT